>JBBQIO010000828.1:0-2233 GCA_038325015.1 Polyangia bacterium | reverse complement strand
TGCCGATAGGTGTGAATGGTGCCGCCGGCGGGCGGCGGATCGGTGCGCGAGGTGATCGGCGCGCAGCCACCAACGACGACGGCCAAAGAGGCAGCGAACGCGGAGGAACGGATGCTCATGGCCGCGCACTTTACTACAGCTGCCGCCGGTTCACTGGTTTGCCGCCCTATCGCGTCGGTTTGGGACCCTTGGGCGGCTTGACTGGACGCCACGCTTCGCTCTGCTGGCGCTCCTGTCTGCGGTTGCGCTGTCGTTCCGCAGTCGCGCTCTCGGTGGCCACCGCCGACTCGGCGGCCTCGTGCGCGTGCGCCGCCGTCTGCAGCACGTCTTGGCAGCCCTGGACCGCGTCGAGTGCGCGCAGATGCTCTTGCCGCCGCTCGGCGAGCAGCGCTTCGGCCTCGCTCAGTCGGCGCCGCAGCTCCTCGGAAAACGCCACGCGTTGGCGCACGCGACCGACCGGCCCGGCCAGCTTTTGACCGACTGCATTGGCCAGGCGCGCACGGTGCCCTTTGAGCGCGGTCTGCGCCGCCGCCTCGCGCTGTGCGCATTCACCGGCGCGTCGCTGCGCGTCGCCGAGCGCCTGGCGCGCGGCCGAAAGCTCGACGGTCCTGAGACGACTGAGCACCTGGCGCGGCGTAAAGGAGGCCACTTCAATCCATGATGCGCCGCGCTCTGGCACCGCGCAAACGGCCATAGCCGCGACGATGAAGTTGTGGGTAGAGTGGCTTGCCTCCGGATGAGCCCCCGCGATCACGATGTCACCAGCGTCCTTCACGAACAGGCCCCGTTCACGCGGCAGCGGCCCGGCGGTACCTTCATCGTCATTCGCGGCCCGGATCGCGGCCGTGAAGTACGCCTCAAGGATGTGACCATCACGTTCGGCTCGGCGACTAACTGCAACCTGGTGCTCTCCGACACGACGGTATCGCGCCGCCACGCCACCGCCGAGCTGGAGAACGGGGAAGTGATCGTTCGCGACCTGGGCTCGACCAATGGCAGCTTCATTCAGGGGTCGCGCTTCAAAGAGATCGCGATCGGCTTCGGAAGCGAGATCAAGCTCGGCCGCACGCTGCTCAAATTCTTGCCCGACGAAGAGGTGGTCAAGCCGGCCGAAGCGGCCATCGACCAGTTCGGCAGCCTGCTCGGCCGCGAAACCAAAATGCGGCAGCTGTTCGCGCTGCTCGCCGATGTTTCGCCGACCGCTTCGACCATCCTCATCGAGGGTGAGACGGGCACTGGCAAAGAGCTGGTCGCCGAGGAGATTCATCGCCATTCGGAACGCGCGAAGAAGCCGTTGGTGGTCTTCGACTGTGGCGCCGTGCCGCGCGAGCTGATCGAGTCGGCGCTGTTCGGTCATGTCAAAGGCGCTTTTACCGGCGCCGTCGGCGATCGCAAGGGCGCGTTTGCCGAGGCCCACGGCGGGACTCTGTTTCTCGACGAAATCGGCGAGCTGCCGCTGGACATGCAGCCGACGCTGTTACGCGCGCTCGACAAGCGAGCCGTGCGGCAGGTCGGCGGCAACCACTACGAACAGGTCGACGTGCGCATCGTCGCTGCCACCAACCGCCATCTACGCGACGAAGTGGCGCACAAGGCGTTCCGCGAAGACCTGTATTTTCGGCTGGCCGTGATTCGCGTGCAGCTCCCGGCGCTACGCGAGCGCGGCGCCGACCTCAACCTGTTGGTCGACGCGTTCACCAAGCGGCTCGGGGGCGGCCGCACGCTCAACGTACGCTCGGAGGACATGCAGCGGCTGCGCGCGCACGACTGGCCGGGCAATGTGCGCGAGCTGCGCAACGTCATCGAGCGCGCCTGCGTGTTGACGCGCGACGAGTGGCTCAATCTAGACGATGCGCTGGGCGAGCGGCCGATCGGCGGAACGCCCGCGCTCGGGGTGCGCACCGACCTGCCGTTCAAAGAGGCCAAGGGACAGCTCGTCGAGCAGTTCGAGCGCGAGTACATCGTCGACCTGATGAAGCGCCATCGCGCCAACCTGTCGGCCGCCGCGCGCGAAGCGCAGATCGATCGCAAACATCTGCGCGAGCTGCTGCGAAAATACGGGCTGGCCGAAGCGAAGAAGTCCGACGACTAATGTGCTGTCCGGTTAATTGTGTGGATCTTGCGGCTGCCGGATCGGCTCGGGCGCAAGGCGCGCTGTCCGACGAATACTGTCTGTATTTGAGGGCAGTGCAACGCAGCGAGCGAGTCGAGGCGGCTGTCGAAAGCCCGCAGA
>JBBQIO010000827.1:0-2235 GCA_038325015.1 Polyangia bacterium | reverse complement strand
CTGGTGCGAGCCGCGCTTCTTCTTGCCCGGGTTGGCGCTCCACCTGTTTGCGCTCGCCGTCCTGGCCGCCGACATTCGCCGGCTCGTCGCCGCAGCGGCCATCGATGGCGATGCGCCAGTCATCCACAACCGCCGTCAGGTCGAATTGGCCGAGCAAATACGTGCCCAAAGTGTGCACTGGGTCTGGCGCTTGGCGCCGCTTCTGTGGACGCCGCTTTTGATTGTCGCGCTCAAAGGACTATTGAATGTCGATGCCTATCGACAATTGGGTAGCGCTTATTTACTGCTTAATGTGGCCTTTGGTGTCGCCATGATTCCGTTCATGGGATGGTTCGCGCGCACCGTCGGGCCACGCTTGAAAAGGGGCCCGCTCAAGCGCTGGAGCTTCGATATTTCCGGTGAGAACCGGCGTGCCGCGGCGGTTTATTTGGCGCAGCTCAAAGAATTGGAAAACGGTCAACGTTGAGAACTGGTCCGACGCTCGGCGAGGCGGGTACTCAGCGCTTGCTCTTGGCCTTGGCGCGCGCCGGCTTCTTGGCGTCGGCGTGCTCGACTCGCGCCGGTCGTGCCTTGTGCAAGAGCGCTTTGGCGCCGGCTAGCGCGCTCGACGGTGCGCCGCGCGTCGACTCGATCAAGTCGGCTCGTGCGCCGCTGCCAGGGAACACCAAAAAGTCCAGCTCATCGACTTTGAACGCTTGGGCCAATCCGACCAAAAGCGGGATGCCCGGCGTATAGGTCCCGCGCTCGAGCTGGTAGAGCGCCGAACGATTGTAGCCCAGCGTCGACGCCAGCTCGAACACGCGAATCGCTCGTTCGAGGCGCAGCTCTTTGACTCGGGCACCCAGTAGCTTCAGGAAGGGTCGCATTGTGGGCCTACGCTACCAGAGACCAAAACCTCGCGTCCAGCGACAACACTGGCCGTCAGCCGATGAGGTGGCGCTTGGCGGCGCGGCCGATGAAGCGCAGCTTTTGCTCGAATGGGAAGCGCTTGAGGTTCACCTTGAGCACGCCCTGGGTGAACTCGCTCTTCCGGCTATAGTCGATGTTGACGTCGACGATGACCGGCGTCCCCTGCCCCGCGATCCGATACGCCTCAGCGATCGTCGCGGCGATCTGCGGGTCGCTCTCCATGCGCAAGTAGGCCGCTCCGGTGGCTGTGGCCACGCCCTCGAAGCGCACGTCGCCGATCACCGTGCAGGTTTTGTACTTGAGCGGCACGTATTGAAACTGCGAAATCTGGCCCAGCTCACCGTCGTGGAAGACGAAATAGACGACGCCGATTTTGTGCATCGCGGCGGTCAAGATCTCCATCGCCGTCATCATGAATGCGCCGTCGCCGACGATGGCCGCGACCTGCTGGTCGGGGTGCGCAAGCTTGACTGCGATCGCCGCCGGCACGCAGTAGCCCATGCAGTTGAAGTCGGTCGGGGAGATCAGATGCTTGGACGCAAAGATGGGCATCAGCTCGGCCGTCAAAAACGTGTGATTCCCGTCGTCAACCACGACGTATGCGTCGCGTTCCAAGAATGCGCGCAACTGACGAAAGAACGGGCCGGGCCCGACTTTGTTGGGGTCCTTGTGGCTCTCCCAGCTTTGGGCAAAAGACGCCTTTTCCTTGACAATCTGCTTTTGCAAATTCTGCGAGTCACGCGGCTTCGCGGGCAGAGCTTCCACCAGCGCCCTGGCGAACCGTGCGGCGTCGCTTTCGATGGCGATCGCGCTTTTGTAATTCTTGTCGAACACGCCGGGGTTGATGTCGACATGAATCAAGCTCGCCGGCACGGTCAGCCCGTAGCTGCCGGTGGCCAGCTCGCCGAACCGCAAACCGACGGCCAAGAGGCAGTCGCAGTCGGTAAACGCCTGCCGCGCCGCCGGCACCGACGACGGCCCGAAGCCCATGCCAACGTGCAGCGGATGGTCGCCGGGAAACACGCTCAGCCCCTGTAACGTCGTGGCTACGGGCATGCCGAAACGCTCGGCGATGGTGACGAAATCGGACGCCGCGTCGCGCGCGCCCCACCCAAGATACAGCGCCGGGCGTTTGGCGACGGTCAGCGCGGCGACCACCGCCGCGACCTGTTGGGCGCTCGGCGCCGGCGGCGAATACGTGGGCCGATAGGGCGGTACCTCGTCGACCTCGGCGGTGAACAGCTGCACGTCGCCCGCGAGCTCAACGAACACCGGCCCCGGCTCGCCCGAAGTCGCAATTTCGTAGGCCTTGTAGATCGGCGATAC
>JBBQIO010000826.1:0-2238 GCA_038325015.1 Polyangia bacterium | reverse complement strand
GCAAATCCGTGATCGCCATCGCGCCTGCGAAGCCGAGCACGAGCGAAAAAGCGGCAACCACCGGCAGCACGATCACCGAAGCCAGCAAGCGCGGCCACACCAGCTTCTTCAGCGGGTCTGCGCCCAAGGCTCGGATGGCGTCGATCTGTTCGGTGACGGCCATCGCCCCGAGCTCGGCGGCCATGCCGGAGCCGATGCGCCCACCGACAATCACCGCCGTGAGCGTCGGCGCCAGCTCGCGCGCGAAGCTCAGGGCAATCACCCTTCCGGTGTATTCTAGCCCACCGAACTTCTGCAGACCGAAGGCGAACTGAACCGCCATCACCATGCCGATGAAGATGCTGGTCACGACCACGATGCCCACCGACTTGACGCCCAGCGACTCGAGCTGCTTCAAGATCGCGCGGCCCTCGAACGGGCGCTGAAAGCCCGCGCGAATGCTGCCCACGAGCATGTGCCAGATCACGCCCACGTGCGCGAAGAACGAAAGCGAGCGCTCGGTTTGCCGCTTGAGCAGGCTCGGCTCGGGCGGTGGCGGCATCAAGCTCGGCCGCATGCTCATGCGGCTCGACGGCGGCTCGCCAGAAGCCAGCGGGTTACTCGGTGAAGACGCGATCTCCGTGGGGGGCATGGCCGGCCTTCAGTCGACGGTCGCGACGGTCGCGACCGTCGCGAAGCCTTGGACGAAGCGCTCGAACTCGGCGCGCGCGCCGACCAGCGCGTCGGGCTCGGCAGCGATGTACATGAAGTCGTAGACGCAGCTGTCTTTCTTCAGCACGTACACCAAGTATTGCTTTTTCACGCCGTCGAGCGCGGCGCTGACCTCGGTGCGCAGCGCCTGCCGGCCGTCCAAGCTGACCGTGCTTTGCGAAGTGACCGTGCGCTCGGTGAACTCCAGGAACAAGTGCTGCGTGAGTGACGCGAGCGGCACGTCGTCCCCGTCGACCTTGCAGCGCGCATTGACGGCGACGGTCGAGTTGGCCGCATCGCTTCGGAACGCGAGCCGCGCGCCTTCCACCACAATCTTGCGCCAACTGCCAGGGATCGGCCCGACCCGAAACCGCATTTCGTCGTCGTGATACACGTGGCCGTCGAAGCCCGACGAGGCGCAGGCCAGCGGCAACGAGCACGCAACCACGCAAGCGAGGCTGGCCAGTACCGTTTGAAATCTGCCCCAATGTCTCGACCGAAGCATGAACGGGGCGACATTAGCATTAACCTCGTGTCCTGGAATCCGGGCCCGGGCCGAAGTCAGGATTCGGGCTAAAGTAACGCGCCCATGATCCCGATCAGTGACGACAACCCGACCCGTACCCGGCCGTACGTCACCTACGCGCTGATCGCGCTCAACGTCCTCGCGTTCCTGTTCGAGACCATCGCGCTTCGGCTCCACGGCGACGCTTACGTGATCTCTGGCTACGGCCTCGTGCCCACACGCATCGCCGCGGACCCCTCGGGGGAGCTGTTCACCGTCTTCAGCAGCATGTTCATGCACGGTGGCTTCATGCACCTGGCGAGCAACATGCTGTTCCTGTGGATCTTCGGGGACAACGTAGAGGACGCGATCGGCCGGGTCCGCTACATCGTCTTTTACCTGTTCTGTGGCATCTGTGCGGCTGCGGCCCAAGTCCTCACTGACCCCGCGAGCCCCGCGGCGATGATCGGCGCTTCGGGCGCGATCGCGGGCGTGTTGGGCGCGTACCTCGTGCTCTACCCGCGCGCGCCGGTCACGGTGTTCGTGTTCTTTTTTCTGATGCAGCTACCGGCCTGGGTGGTGATCGGCGGCTGGTTTGCCCTCCAAGTGTGGACCTCGCCCGCGCTGGGCATCCGGGACTCGTCCGGGGGCGTCGCGGTGTACGCGCACATCGGCGGCTTTTTGGCGGGCGTGCTTGCGATTCGCGCCGCCACGCTCGGGCGCGAGCGCCCGCAGGCCTCGCGCTTCGCCGGTTTTCGGAATTTCGGGCCGCGCAATCGCTACGGCCTGCCGACTCCGCCCGGCGCGAGCGGTTCTGGCTTGCCAGGTCCCGGCCCGGGACGCTGGGACTCGTGGCGCTAGCTCGTGCGCACATGGGGGACGTCGAATGTTTATCGCTTCGAGTATTCCCGAGCGGCTCCGAGCATCGCTCTGGGGTTAGAATCGGCGCCTGCTCATGACGACTGCCTTATCTTTGCCTCGGCTGTACAACACGCTCACCCGCACCACCGAACAGCTTACCCCCAAGGGTGAGCGCGTGACCG
>JBBQIO010000825.1:0-2238 GCA_038325015.1 Polyangia bacterium | reverse complement strand
CGTCGTACATCGAGGCGCTGGAGCTGCGCGCCACGCTCGACGACAAAGAGGGGTTGGTCATCGCCCACGACGGGCTCGGCATTCTGGCGCTGCAGCGCGGCGATCCGTCGACGGCACGCGAGCATTGGGAGGTCGCGCTGGGGATGGCGCAGCGGGCTGGTGCGCTGCCGCTCGAAGCGGAGATCCTGTTGCACCTCGGTGAAGCGGCGCTGGCGTCCGAGTCGCGGCAGGAGGCGCGCACCCGTTTTGAAAACGCCGAGACCATCGCGCGCGACGTGAGCGAGCGGCGCGTGCTCGGACGCGCACTGCGCCACCTCGGCCTGCTCGATCTGGCGCAAGGCAACGCGCGGCCGGCGTTGACTCGGCTGGGCGAGGCGCTCGCGCTGGCCGAGGCGTCGGGCATCGCCATCGATGTCGGACGTGCCCACATCGGCCTCGGTGAGGTGCACGCCGCCACGCTGTTCGACGCCGATGCCGAGAGCACCGCCGAGGGCGGAGCGCCAAAGCCACCTTTGGCCACCCGCTTTTTCAAACGCGGCGTCGAGACGTTGCGGCGCGTCGGCAACGAGGCCGAGCTGGCCTGGGCGCTCGAGCGTTACGGTCGCTTCGCCGTCGAGCACGGCTCACGCAGCGAAGGCCGGGCGCTGCTCGAAGAGGCTGACGCGATCATCGCCCGCCTCGGAATGGCCGCGCGCGATCCGGTGCGACGCCTCTTGCGCGAGCTGGCCTAAATACCGTGCCCTAGCCGTGCTCTAGCCGTGCTTGGACAGTAGATGCGCGGTGACCAGATCGCTCACCTTGGCCTGCGCCCACGCCGGAGTGAAGGTGTGATCCGAAGGGCCCACCTCGACGCGCGTAAAGCCGGGCATCGTTGCGAGCGCCGCCATCTCAGAAGCGAAATGGGTATCGACGTAGTGCACGCCAGGATCGTTGTCCGAGACCACTAGGAGCGTCTCGACGCCCGCCAGCGCCATGCCGCGGAGTGATTCGGGCACGCTCTTGACCGTCGCTGCGGGTGGCTCGCCGCTCTTCGACTCGACGGCCTGCAGATCGAGCACACAAAAGGTGCGCGGGTTCATGATCACCGCGCCGGCAACCCGGGCGTCGCCCAGGCCGAGCTGAAAGGCGATATCGCCGCCCGAGCACAGGCCGGCGATGACAAAACGATCGGCGACTCGCTCTTGCACGAGAAAGTCGAGGGCCTGTTTGACGTCGGCGAGCGCGTCGGGCGGATAGCACACGTTCTCGACGCCCCCCGAGCCCACGACGCTCTCGCCGATGCCCGACAGATCGAAGCGCAAGACCGCATAGCCGAGCTCGCGCCAGCGACGCGCCATGACCGTCGATGCGCGATGCGGTCCAGAGCGATTGACCGTGCCGGCGTTGATCAGCACGACGGCCGTTGCGCGACGATCCTCGGCCACGGGCTCGGTCAGGATGCCGAAGAGCTTGCCGCCGGGGCCGAATCGAATCGCGCGCTCGTGCCCGGCCTCCGTCAAAAGAGGTCGAGTCGCAGCCGGCGCTGATCGAAGGGCGGTGTGATGCGCGGTCAAATAGTCCTCGATGGCGGCCAGGGCCTTGTCCGGCACCGCCGAGCGGTGCGACACCGTGAGCAGGAATTTTTGCCCGGGGTGGTGCTGGTAGGTCGACTGCGCGCCGAGCTCATCGAGACGCGCCAGCAGGCGGTCTTTGAAGGGCAAATTCCCGCCGTCGACGAGCAGCGTCTGTCGGGCCGGGGCCGTTGGCGAGGGCTCCGTGTTCAACAGGTCAAGCGTCGCGAGATCCGCGATCAACGGGTCGGGCAAGAAAAGTCCGAGCGCCTCGGCGCCCGCGGGCTTCCGGCCGCCGGTTGCGAGTCCAGGCTCGAGCCGTTCGTAGAGATCGTGCAGCTTGCGCACCTCGGTGACATAGGCCGCACCGCTACTGCACGGATTCCACAGCACCAACGTGTCGACCGGATCGCGGAGCGCCGCGCTCATCGCGATGGTGGCACCAAGCCGGAGCCCCACCAGCGCCACCTCGGTCGCCCCCCGCACGCGCAACTGTGCAGCTGCACTGCGCACGTCGTCGAGCCACGCCGCTACCACCGCAGGATCATCGAGCTCGCCGAATGAATCGCCGGTGCCGCGCGGATCGAAGCGCAGCACCTCGAAGCCCCGCCCGGCGAGCCGCTCCGCCAGGTGGCGCATCGTCCGATCCGAGCGCGTCAGATCGACACCCAGCGGGCTGACCAGTACC
>JBBQIO010000824.1:0-2239 GCA_038325015.1 Polyangia bacterium | reverse complement strand
GATCTCCGCCATCGCGCCGCTGACGCAGCTGTGCGCGGCCGGGTACTCGGGGTGGTTCGGCGTCGGCTGGATCGGCGTCCAGGCGAGGTCGACGTCGGTGGCGGCGTTGCCGTCGGTGTCGGCCAGCGTGATTGCCGAGATCGGCCGCCACGCCTGGAAGAAATACTTCGACTCGAAGCAGGTATTGGTCGCGTCCGCCTGGGCCACGTAAATCATCGCCATCAGTCGCGCCTGCTCGGCGACGCTGCGATTGGTGGTCGCGAAGACGCGCATATTGGTCTCCCAGTACAGCGGTGGCGTCGACGTGCCGAAGCGCGCGAGCTCAGTCTGGTCGCCCGTTCGCGTCGTGCTCGTCGCCGATCCCATGGCCTTTGTCTCGTTCAGGTCGGTCGCATATGCCGCGCTGGTGAGCGCCGGCGGGCCCGGCGCCCGGAACTGCGAGTGCGAGGTGACCGCGAACGGCTTGATCGACGAGGCGAATCGATTGACCGGGTTCAGCCCACGAAACTGGCCCGGCAGCGTGCCCGGCACGTACGTGGCCAGCACCACCGAGCGCCCGTCGTTGGCGCGCAGCGTCAGGATCGCGGCAGCGACCTCGGTGCCGATTGCGAGGCCTTGCGTCTTCGGCGCTCCGGCCGGAATGGTCAGCAGGTAGCTGTCGTAGGCGGCCTGGTACTGCGCCGTTCGCGTGGGGAAGAGGCCGAGGAGAACGCGGTACGCCGCCGAGGCGACGGCGGCATCCATCGACGCCGTCGCAGACGCCGAGACGGGCGTGACGGCGTAGGGCTGATAGGTTCCGGCGATCGCCATCGCCGCGTCGTAGATCGCGACGTGGACCGTGGCCAGGTCGACGTTGTAGTTGGGAAGCTTCTCCTCGGGCGTGCCGGTCGCCGCGGCGGCGACGTTGACGGTGTTCGACGCCACGTCGTCCCAGTACGAGACCGCATTCGGGCCGGCGACGGTGATGGTCACTGGCTGGTCCTGGAGGCTGTCGCTGCCACCGCAGGCAGTGATCAGGAATCCTGCCGCGGCAAGCGATATCAAGCCGATGCAAAAGGCGAGGGGAGTGCGCGCCAGCTGGCTTCGAGCAGTATTCATGTCAGTCCTTCAAGAGCACCAGCGAGTTCTGGTGACGGGACCGTACCGATGACGGTCCTCGCTTGACACCTGTATCCGACGGAAGCTCGAAAAGGCTGATCAACGCCGGACGGCACCGACGAACCGTTATTTCACGTCGTCGCCTTCGCTCAGGTCACGAATACAGCGGCGCAACTCGGTGACCGAGTTGGCACCGGACTCATCGCGATTCAGCGGAGTCAGCTCGGACGACTCGTGACGGGCGCATAGCCTCGGGCAGCAGTATTGACAGAGGCCGCCCACGATGTCTCGGCGGCATTGTCAACTTCATCCTCAAGAGGGACTTACGCCGCATGGCGCTCGAGCTCGGCGGCGACGCCGCGGAGCCCTGGTCAATCGACTCAATATGCCGTTCGATGTCTGGGACCGGGGCAATCGACCGCGGCGCCGGGGCTGGCGGCGGCGACGTCTGTCTGCTGGGCGTGTCCCGGAAACGGTGCGTCGCACAGGCAGGCGGCGAAGGGAAACAAGATGCAGAGAAGTGTTTCATCATCATCATGGTCAACTCCCGAGGTGGTGTGGGCCCGACCGCGCACCAAGTGCTGTCCCGGTGACGATCAAGTCAGGCGCGCGGCCAGCGTCGCGCCTGCGCCCTCGGAAGCGAGCCGAACGCGGGGGTGCGGATCGCCCGTTGGGCGCATGAACTTGACCACGCGCACACGTGCGCGCGCGGGGTGCGCCGCCGCTACATGTGCTTGAACAGGTGCGCGTTGGCCGCGCTCACGCGCAAGGTCTCGGTGCGCTGCTTCAGGCGCAGCTCCAGGTGCCCGGCGATCGTCCGACGCACGCTTTTGACGGCGTTGACGTTGACGATCACGCCGCGGTGGATCTGCCAGAACACTGCCGGGTCGAGCCGCTCGATCAGCTCCTTCAGCGGCGTCGTGATCAGCGATTCGTTCTCGGCGGTGACAACCGCGATGTACTTGCTGTCGGCGCGGAAGTAGCACACGTCGTCGACCGTGATGAGCTGGACATCGCGACCGTGCAGCACCGTGATCCATTGGAGCCGGTCGGTCGCCGGCGCGCGCTCCAGCTGCGCGAGCAGACTGCTCAGGTCGGCGGGCGGCCGGTTCAGCCGCTCCTTGACGCGGCGCAGCGCGCG
>JBBQIO010000823.1:0-2240 GCA_038325015.1 Polyangia bacterium | reverse complement strand
ACGGCCAAATCGCCGAGGGAGAGTTGCCAGTAGCGAGCACCCACTTCAGGCGCCGTTGAGATCACTGCATCGGTCGGCAAGCCGGTAGTGACGAGCGCACACTCCGTCAGCGCGGTGCGCTTAACGGCGCTGCCGCCCACGTTGGTCAACTCGCGCAGCATATCTGCGACGCTGGCGGCCTCGGCGTCGGCGTCACCCAAAAGGAGCTCGGCCAAGCGGCGGGCTGCGCGGGCGTCAACCGCGATCGATAAAGTGACTTCACTCTGATCTTTGACGAACGACATGGTGATGGTCGCGCCGCGCAGCTGCGCGGACGATGGGATCGATTTGGCCTCGCGAACGGACAACGGAGCGCCGATCGTCTGCTCGAGGTTGCTGGCCACCAGCTCGCCACAGTACAGCCAAGCCCGCAGGTCGCGGATTCGCGCTTTGGGTGACGAGTCCCCGGCTTGTTGCTGCGCAATCCAGGGGCGAAGTCGGGCTCGCGGATCAATCCTGGTACGCAGCTCGGCGGGCGGAAACGGTGCGCGCACCACGTTGTGAGCGCCGGCGGCGAGGGCCAATGGAATCGCCTTGGCGGCGGCGGCTTCATCGACGACCAGCACGACATACATGAAGTGGCTGCCCGCAGCCGCTTGCAGCGCTTGCACGAATTCGGTGCCACATTTGCTCGACCAGCCAGCCACCAGGACGTCGGGCGCTTCCCGCCGGACCGCCGTCACCGCGTCATTGCGGCTGGCCGGCTCGACGACAAAGCCAGGCCACTCCAAGGCGCGCAGCAGCGCTCCTCGCTCTTCGGCTCTGTCTTCGACGACCAGGACACGCATGCGTTACATCGTTCCGGTGAGCTTCTTCGCGGTTGCGACGAGAAGCTCGGCTTTGAAAGGCTTGATAATCCAGCCCTTGGCACCTAGCGCCCGAGCCTTTTGGATAAGCTCGGCCTGTCCCTCGGTCGTGAGCATGACCACTGGAATGACGATTTGGTCCGCGCTCAACTTCTCCAAGAGCTCGATGCCGCTCATCCGCGGCATATTGACGTCGCACACGATGAGCCCAGGCGAGGCGTTCGCCAACTTGTCTAGCGCATCGATGCCGTCGCACGCTTCGATCACCGAGAAACCCGCGGCCAAGAGCGCGCGTTCCACCTGCTTGCGGATCATCGCAGAATCATCCACCACTAAGACCAGCGCCATTGCCATCCTCCTACGCAGCCGCCGTGCCGGCAGACGAGATGGTGAGCCGCGGCGGTCGGACCGCTACGGCACCGAGTTGACGTGCCGAAAAAATACAACTGAGCGCCGTGCCTGCACCTGCCCGGCTTTGAATCTCGACTCGCCCGCCGACCCGCGCCACGGCAGCGCGTAGCGCCCCAAGCCCGACGCCACGCCCTGAGGTCTCACTGACGTCATCGCGCGTCGAGAGTCGGTCGGTGAAGAGCGACTCATGCAGATCGGCGCTGTTTTCGGTCGCAAGCCCGAGCGCACGCGCTTTTGTGGCCACGCGCGACCAATCGATTCCTGGCCCGTCATCGGCGACTTCGAGGATCAGGGCATCGTTCGCCAGCGTGACCCCCAAGCGAAGGTGCGGTCGCGGATCTTTGCCGGCGGCGACGCGCTCGGCCGTGGGCTCAAATCCGTGGTCGACTGCGTTCGATACGGCGTGGACCAGAGCGCTCCAAACGGGATCGAGCACTATCTGTGGCAAGCGCACGCCACCGTCGAAGCAGGTGACGTCGATAGGTCCGCGACCCAATCGTTCGGCGGTCAGCTGGGCGCGACTAGCCAGCATCGCCAGGCGTCGCTCGACCGCATCCAGGGTCCAACTCCGCGCCCATTCGGCCAGAGTGACGCGAGGTAGCTCGGACCCGAGAGCGTCGATGAACTGCCGATGCTCGGAGGTAGAAAGCTCGACCGTTGGCGCTCCCTCGTCGAGCAGCGGTCGAACCCAATCGCGTAGCTCGCGCCACGGGGAAATGACCGCCGCCCGCTGCTGCTCCGTCGGCGTTTGGCCGTCGGCCAGAATGTTCTCCAGGGCGTGACAGCTTTGGGCGATGCCGCGCAGTCCGACGGTGGCGCAGTTCCCTTTGAGGGTGTGCAGAATCTGCTTGATGCGCGGTTCGACGGAGTCGGTGGCATGTTCGATTTCGTCGACCATCGTGTCGGTGTCCTTGACGAAGGTCTTGAGCGCGGCGCGGTTTGTGAGAATCTGCGTGAACAGCGCGAGACGTTGGCGCTCTTGCT
>JBBQIO010000822.1:0-2240 GCA_038325015.1 Polyangia bacterium | reverse complement strand
AGTAGGTGAAGCCGAGCCCGCGAACCTCGTCGGGGTCCCACACGTTGCGCCCGTCGAACAGCACCGGCGCGGCAAGCAGCTCCTTCATGCGCGCAAAATTGGGGCGACGGAACTGATGCCACTCGGTGCACAAAACCAGCGCGGCTGCACCCGGCAGTGCGTCGTAGTTACCGTCGTGGAAGGTGAGCTGAGCGCGGTGCTCGTGTGTGGCCAGCTCGGCGGCGACCACAGCGTTGGCCACCGGGTCGTGGACGTGGACTTCGGCGCCGGCGGCCAGCAGATGATCGATCACAATCAGCGCTGGTGCCTCGCGAATGTCGTCGGTGCCGGGCTTGAAGCTGAGTCCCCATAAGGCAATTTTTGTGCGCTGCAGCATCCCGCCAAAGTGGCGCGCGACTTTGTCGACGAGCACGCTCTTTTGCCGCTCGTTGACGCGATGAACGGCCTCGATGATGTCGAGCTTGGCTTCGTTTTCGCGTGCGGTCGCCAGGATCGCCTGCACGTCCTTGGGAAAGCACGACCCGCCGTAGCCGATACCGGGGAAGAGAAACTTGGGGCCGATGCGCTGGTCCATGCCGATGCCGCGACGCACCATCTCGACGTCGGCTCCGACCCGCTCGCACAGATTGGCGACCTCGTTCATGAACGAGATGCGCATCGCTAAAAAGGCGTTGGCCGCATACTTGGTCAGCTCCGCCGAGCGCGTGTCGACGCACAGGATGCGATCGTTGGTGCGCACGAACGGGCTGTACAGATGGCGCATGATTTCGCGCGCGCGCAGCTGCAATTCATCGTCGGTCGTCGCCGCGTCGCCGATGCCGATGATCACTCGGTCCGGTTTCATGAAGTCGGCGACCGCGTCGCCCTCTTTGAGGAACTCGGGGTTCGACACGACGACAAAAGGATGCTCGGTGGTCTCTAGGATAGCGGCGTGCACGCGATCGGCCGAGCCCACCGGCACAGTCGACTTGTTCACGATCACGAGAAAGCCGGTCATGCTGCGACCGATCTCGGCCGCGGCGTCGAGCACGTAGCGCAGATCGGCCGAGCCGTCTTCACCCTGCGGCGTGCCGACGGCGATGAACACGATCTCGGCGCTCGCGACGCCGGCTTTGACCTCGGTGGAAAACGACAGGCGCCCCTCGGCGACATTGTGGGCGACCAATCGTTCGAGCCCGGGCTCGTAGATAGGAAGCTCGCCGCGCTTGAGGCGGGCGACCTTTTCGGCATCGATGTCGACGCACACGACGTCATTGCCGAAGTCGGCGAATCCGGCGCCCGCAACCAATCCGACGTAACCCGTTCCCAACACGCAAAGACGCATAGGCGGGCATACTATTTTTGACGGGCCGGTAAAACAACCGCTGGTTGCTCGCGGTCCGGTGCTCTACGATCGGAAGGGAATGCGCGTCGCCGAGCTCAGCCCATCGGACCTCCCCTTAGCGCGGGAGCTTTTGGCCGCGGCGCTGCCCTGGGACGGCGCTGGCATCGTTGCCGAGGAGAAGCTGTTCGGCGGCAACGGCGCGCGCAGCGGCGTCACGCTGGGCGCGTGGTCGGGTGAGCTCCTCGCCGGAGTGGTCGCGACCGCCGGACGCTGGATCAAATTGCTGGCCGTGGCGCCATCGAAGATGCGCTGCGGGGTCGGCACTACGTTGCTGGCGGCGGCGCGCGGCAAGGGTGGTGTGCGCCTGCGCCTCGGGGACCATCCAGGCAACTATCTGGCCCCCGGTCTCGACGCTCGCTACGAGGCGGCGCGCCACTTTTTCTTGCGCCACGGGTTCGCGCTGGTCGGCGAAGTCGAAAATCTTCGGACGCCGTTGACCGACAATCCGCTGGTGAGCGTCGAGCGTTCCGTCGAGCTGACGGCCACGGCGGCGGCGGGCGGCTATCGGGTCGGTCGGGCCACGCCAGCGGACGAGGCGCAGCTGATCGATATGATCGCGGCGAGCTTTTCGCCGGTGTGGGCGTTCGAGGTGCGACGCGCGCTCGACGGACCGTGCCGCGCGGTCCATGTTGCAATGCACAAAAATAACATCGTGGCGTTCGCCGCAGCCGATGGCAACAACCAGGGGCTGGGCTGGTTCGGGCCCGCCGGCACGCTCCCCGACCACCGCGGTAAAGGACTCGGCGAAGCGCTACTCCTCGGCAGTCTCCTCGACGTGCGCGGGCTGCCCGAGGGCGGTGTGATCGCCTGGGTCGGGCCCAAGCCCTTTTACGCGCGGGCCTGCGGCGCGGTCGCC
>JBBQIO010000821.1:0-2250 GCA_038325015.1 Polyangia bacterium | reverse complement strand
CGGCACCCACGGCGCCTCCCGCCCGATGATGTCCTGCGCCCGTCGGTAGAGTCGCTCACGCTCGGTGCGGTCCGACGACTCCTGCGCCCAGGTCAACAGGCCGTGCAGCTCGCCGTTGCGAAAGAACGCCACGTTCTGAGTGCCCGACGCGGCGCTGTCGGTGTCGAACAGCACGTAGAGAAAATTGTCCGGATCGCCGCTGTCGCCGATCCAGCCGAGCAAGCACAGATCATGCTGCCCCTCCTCGGTGCGCCGCATGTGCGCGTGAAAATCCGAGATCACCACGTCGACGTCCATGCCGACGTCATGCAGGTTGTGCTGCACGATGCGCGCGACGGTCGCGGGCGCCGGCATGTAGGGGCGCGGCGCGTCCATCGCGAACAGCCGCAGGCGCCGCGTCGGCTGGACAAAGTGCGCCTCTTTGAGCAGGCGGCGCGCCTCGTTGGGGTCGAAGTGGTAGAGATCTTCGTCGGTGTGGCCCCACATCGACGGCGGCACCGCGGTCGTCGCCTCGCGCGCCAAGCCCTGGTAGATGAGCTTGACGATGGCCTGCTTGTTGATGGCGTAGTTGACCGCGCGCCGCACGCGTACGTCGTCGAACGGTGGATGCTGCGTGTTCATGGCGAGATAGCCAACGTTGTCGCCGCTGGTCCTGGCCAGCATCAGCTCCGGGTGCAGCGCGACGAATTGCAGATCCTCGGGCTGCAGGTTTTCGGCCACGTCGATGGCGCCGCCTTCGAGCGCGATCAACCGCTGCCGCGCGTCGCGCATCGGCACGAAGACCAGGTGCTCGATCTTGGGCGCGCCGTCCCAATGGTGTTCGTTGGCGGCCAGTGTGACGCGCTCGCCGGGCGACCATTCGACGAAGCGAAACGGCCCGGTGCCGACGGGATGCTTGGGAAAATCGGGCCCCCAGCGTCGCACCGCGGCAGGCGAAACGATGGACACCGGAAACATCGCCAGGTTGGCCAAAAACGGCGCGTACGACCGTTCGATGGTAATGCGAACGGTCAGGTCGTCGACCTTTTCGACCGATTGAATGTTGCTAAAGGTGTTGTCCCAGTAGGCGAAGTCCGGCTGGTGGTAGGGGTGGTTGGGGTTGCGCTGCCGCTCCAGCGAAAAGACCACGGCGTCGGCGTTCATCGGCGTGCCGTCGTGAAACAGCACGTTGGCACGCAGGTGAAAGGTCCACACGCGCCCGGCATCAGACACCGCCCACGAGGTCGCCAGCGACGGCTCGATCTCGGTCGAGTCGAAGTGATAGCGCACGAGATGATCGAAGATCTGCTCGGTCACCTCGGCCGATTCGGTATCGGTAATGCGCGCGGGATCGAGGCCGACGATGTCGGAGGCGCGGCCGACCAGCACCGTGTGATCGACTGGGGGCGGCGGTGCACAGCTGCCCAGAAGGAGGAGCGTGAGGGCACCAGCCGCGTCGAGACCACGGCGCGCAGTGCCAAAGCGAGTGCAATGAGCCGACAAGCCCTGTAAGCATCCTCCAACTCCGTCGGGCCGGCAACCGACGACCGACGGGCAAATTGCTCCACCTGTGCTTTGCCCCTAAGCTCGCTGCGATGAAGGCGCGACCCGGATGGGGCTCGACGGTCGGGTTGGCGATCGCTTTGACGTCGTTCGGCTCGAGCTGCATCCTCAGCGAGCTGACCCAGGGATCGGGGCCGACGCCGGGCGGGACGGTGACCATCACTATCGGGACCAAGGGCTACACGACGTCGGCGCTGGCGCAGGCCTCGGGCGAGCCGCTGACCATCGAAGGCGATTCACCGTTCGTGACCTTTTCAGTCACCGCGACCAGTACTGCGACCGGCACGCCGTTGACGCTGTTGAAGGCCGCCGGCAGCACCGCGCTTCTGCCGTTCACGTTCCTGTCGGGCAATCACCTGGAGGTGCACGCCGCCGGCATGGGCTGCGTGGCGACCGGCGGCACGATGTCACTAAACGTCTCGCCCGACCGCTCGCTCGCCGGCAGCTTCAACATCACCGGCAGCTCGGCCGGACTCGACGGCGGAGCCGACTGCACGATGAGCGGGACCCTGGCCAAAGTCCCGATCACTCGCTGACTTTATTTTTGCGCCTTTTTGGCCCGAGGCCGGAGCTCGACAGCGCGCGCTTCGGCGCGATCGACCGCAGCCGCGAAGTCGACGAACGCAGGATAGTGCTCCGGCGAGATGCGCTGATCGGGAAGCCCGAACGCCGCGTCTAGCACCAGGGTCCGACCGTTTTGCCGAACGG
>JBBQIO010000820.1:0-2253 GCA_038325015.1 Polyangia bacterium | reverse complement strand
TGCTCGACCATCGATGCCAAAGACGACACCGAATTTCACGCTGGATCGCTCGGGCCGGATTTCCAGGCAAGCAGCGGGGCGTAGGGCTCACCATCGATTTCGCCGATCAGGATCCGCTCGTCGTGCGTCACCCAGGCATGAGCGGCGAAACGCTCGCCCTGCCGCGCAACGCCGATATGAAGCTCCGACTCATGGCCGTTGCGCGAAAGCAGACGCTGCAAGGCCAGGGCCGAGACCAGGCACGTGCAGCCGGGCAGTCGGCGCGCGGCCGTGCGCACCGACCAGACGATGCGGTCCATCGCGATCGCTCCTGGTGCGACGTCACCCGCCCAGCCTCTCATGCGCTGGATGGATGCGATGCGGAGCGCGATCTGCACGCCGATCAGCGTCGCGGACACCCGGACGAGCAGCCATTTGTCTCGCAATGGCGTGGCCAGGAAGCCCGCGACCACCGTCATGCCGCAATCCTGCTGCGGATCTCGTCGTAGACCGGATCGAGGGCGGCAAAGGTTCGCGGGTAAACGAGCTCGTAGACCGGCACAAGTTTGGCCAGCCGCTCGTCGAAAGCGAGCTGGCGGGCCAACCGATCGACTGCCTGGTAACGGTTGTTCATGGTCGAGGAGAGCAACACTTTGGCGAGCTCGATCCCGGCAAGCTTTCTGAGTTCGACCTTGTCCGACATTGGCGGACGTTCGCTCAGCCAGAACAGCGCGACAAGCGGCCGGGCCTGGCGCTGGCTTGCGGCAACCGGGCCGGGACGGACCATTGTCTTGCCGCTCAGCGCATTGAAGTGCCCATCCTTCGCAGCGCGCGGCAGGAAATATTGCGCCGGCTCGTCGAACAGCTTCAGCCGGTTCGGACCCGTCTCGACAATCGGAAGGCCATCTCGAAAAGTCAGCCGCAGCATGTCGTCGGTGAGGAGCTCGCCGCCGTGAGCGATCAGCGAGGCCGCGAGAGTAGACTTGCCGGCGCCGCTTTGGCCAAGCAGCCCGGCTGCACGGCCCTCGAACGCGACGACCGTTGCGTGCATGGGCTCCTCACCCTGTAAGGTGAGGGCCGCGGCGATGACGAAATTGAGGAGGTGCGCTTCGTAGGACCGCGGCTCCACATCGCCGAGCCGCGAGCAGGCAACCCGCCTGCCGTCGACCGACACGATGGCCTCGAAGACGGTATCGACGTGGATATAAATGCCACCGTCGGCCAGCACGACATACTGCACATGGTCGTCGATGTCCGACACGAGACGCGCCGCGGCTTCTGCGAAGAAGCCACGGGGCTGCTGGGCGATGGTCAGTGCCGGTACGACACGCGACGGCGGAGCCTCTTCGATCGACTGAAGGCGCACATCGCTTTCGATGACGAGGCCATATATTTCGTATCGATGGCCTGTGCCGGCGGGCCGTGAATCGGGCATGTCTCAGGGTAGCAGGAACATAAAGCACGGGCGAGATCGGTAACGGCGGCAGCTAGTCATCTTCCGGCCTCGTCGTTAGGCTGGATGCCAAATTCAATCGCCTCCTGCGGGAAAGCACAGACAAGCCGCAATGAGCCAGGACCCGGTCAAAGTGGGCGTCGTCGTCCCGATGTATAACGCCGAGAAGACGATCTCGGCGACGCTGCAAAGCATCGTCGCGCAGACCCATGAAAATCTGGACATCGTGGTTGTCGATGATGGCTCGACGGATACTTCCATCGACCTCGTCGAAGCCTGGCAGGCCCGCGACGGGCGCATCAGGCTCATTCGGCAGGAGAATGCCGGGGTCTCCATTGCGCGCAATGCCGGTGCCGCCGCCACCGACGCGGAGTTCTTGGCCTTTATCGATGCCGATGACCTGTGGGCCCCCCCGAAGATCGAACTTCAGCTACAGACGCTGGTCGACGACGGGCCGGCGGTAGGCCTGGTCTATTGCTGGTACGCGACCATCGACACCGATGATCGCATCGTGACCTTCGGGCCGCAGCCACGAGACGAGGGGTGGGTGCTGTCGGGTCTGTGCGCCTACAATCTGATCGGCAATGGCTCCACCCTTCTCGTCCGGCGCGCTGCCTTCGAGGCGGTGGGCGGCTTCGATCCCGGCCTCCGCGCACAGGGATACGATGGTGCCGAGGACTTCCTGTTCTGCTTCCGGATCGCGGAGCTCGCCGAGTTTCGTGTCATGCCACGTTATCTCGTCGGATACCGGCAGACACCCAACAGCATGTCGACGCACTCGCTGCGGATGTACAAGGCGAGCAATATCGTGCTGCTCGAAT
>JBBQIO010000819.1:0-2255 GCA_038325015.1 Polyangia bacterium | reverse complement strand
TGCACGCATGCCCAAGGCCGCAGCCCCCGCCTGATTGACGCGCACGACAAGGCCCGCCGCGTCGACGACGCACAATCCGCTCGATAGATGATCGACAACCTGCGTGATCAGGGCCTCGCGCTGATGCACGGCGTCGGCCAGCCGCTTCATGCGCAGAAAAACCTTGAGCTTGGCGTCGAGCAGATCGACGTTGAACGGTTTTGCGATGAAATCGACGGCGCCAAGCGCATAGGCTCGCTTCACGTTCGGCAGATCCGAGAGCGCGGAAAGCACGACGATCGGCATGTCGTCGAGGTCTTTGCGCTGTCGCACCCGCTCGAGCACAGCGAAGCCGTCGAGATTGGGCAGCACCAGGTCGAGCGTCATCAGCGCCGGGCGGCGAACCGCCAGCTGCGCCAGCGCAGTGGCCCCGTCGCGCGCGGCCAAGACGTCGACGCCGAGCGGCTCGCACAGCGTGCGCAAGAGCTCGACGATGCGCTCTTCGTCTTCACAGGCGAGGAGCACTGGTCGCACGTGGTTAAGCCTCTCCGAGGTCGAGCGTGCTGGTGAGCTGCGCGAAATATTCGGTCAGAAGGACGAGCGAGTCGACGTCGAGCGGCGCGAAGCGAATGCCCATGCCCTGCTCGTTTTTGTCCGACTGATGCGAATCGTCGATCACCCAGCGCACCTCGGCCGTGACGTCGATCGGCTTGTCTGATGGGGAAAGTACGATGGTCACCTGCAGCTGGGTGCCGGGCGCCAGCGGCTCGGTGGTCAGAATGAAGGCGCCGCCTACGCCAATATTCTTGGTGAATCCGGAGAGCACGGCGTCGGTCGATCCCGCGTTGGCAGTCGCGACACGCCAGCGCACGGCAACGCGGCGCCCGGGGCGGGCCTTGCCGCGAAAGTGCCCTCTTTGCTCGCGCTTCGACTCCGGCATCGTGGGATCGTCCTCCGACGAGTGGAGGCCTGTCAAGTCGGGCCAGTCCGGGTTTGACAGCTGGCTCCGGCTCCTGTCTAACTACGCCGTCCGCGCCAACGCTCGCGCCTCGCAACACGGCTTCAGAACGGAGAACTTCGGGCCATGAAGATTCATCTCATCGGAATCTGCGGCACCGGGATGGGCTCGCTGGCGGGCCTGCTCAAAGCTGCGCAGCACGACGTACGCGGCTCGGACAACGAAGTCTATCCGCCGATGTCGACGCAGCTGGCCGAGCAGGGCATCGAGGTCAGCGACGGCTATCGCCCGAGCAACCTCGACTGGAAGCCGGACGTCGTCGTGGTCGGCAACGTGTGCACCAAAGACCACGTCGAGGTCGTCGCCGCGGGCGAGCGCGGCCTCAAGTTAGTGTCGTTCCCGGCGCTCCTCGAAGAGCTGTTCTTGCAGCGCGACCATTCGCTCGTCGTCTCCGGCACGCACGGCAAGACGACCACATCGTCGCTGGCCTCGTTCGTCCTGGTCGATGCTGGGCGCGATCCTTCGTTTCTCGTCGGCGGCGTGCCCGTCGATTTCGGGCGCAGCTGGCGTCTCGGCAAGCCCGGCGGGCTGTTCGTTGTCGAGGGTGACGAGTACGACACGGCGTTCTTCGACAAGGGCAGTAAGTTCTTCCACTACCGCCCGCAGACCGCCATTTTGACCAGCGTCGAGCTCGACCACATCGACATCTTCGACTCGCTGGATTCGGTCAAAGTCGCATTCGCCAAGTTCGTCGGGCTCATCCCCAAGGATGGCCGCCTGATCGTGGCTGCCGATTCGCCGGGGGCGATGGAGGTGGCGCGGCAAGCCAGCTGCACCGTCGAGACCTATGTCGTGGCCGCGGCAGGAGCAGGCTTGGAGGCCGACTGGGTCGGGCAGCCGATCGCCGAGCGCGCCGGCGGCCGCACGGTGTTCGAGGTCCTGCACAAGGGCAAGCCGTTCGGCACGTTTCATACCGGTCTCGTCGGGCGCCACAATCTGGCGAACGCTGTTTCGGTGATCGCAGCGGCGGCCGGCTTGGGGTTGAGCGTCGATGAGATCGCGCGCGGCATTCGGCGTTTTCGTGGGGTTCGCCGACGCCAGGAGATCTCCGGCGTCGCCCAGGGCGTGACCGTCATCGACGACTTCGCGCACCATCCGACGGCGGTGCGCGAGACTCTGGCGGCGCTGCGCGGACGGCATGGGGGTGGTCGCCTGGTGGCCATCTTCGAGCCGCGCTCGGCGACCTCTCGGCGCGCGCTGTTCCAAGAGCAATACGCCGAAGCCTTTGCTGCGGCCGACGAGATCATTATTGGCGCCG
>JBBQIO010000818.1:0-2266 GCA_038325015.1 Polyangia bacterium | reverse complement strand
TGGGGGAGGATGCGAGCAGCGCAGCGGCGCTCGCTCGCCTCGGCCGCAAAGCGCCGCTGAGCGCGCTACTTTCGCCGATCGTGCTGCGGGATCGCGTGGTCGCGCTGGTCTACGGCGATGCCGCAGGTCGGCCGCTCAACGGCGGCGTGATGGCCGCGCTGTCGACGCTGCCGGCGGCTGCGGCGCGCGCCTTTCAGCGCCTCATTGTGCGACAAAAAGGGGGCGAGTACAGCCACGTCGGTGGCCGCGGCGACGCCAAGCTGCGCGATGTGGTCACGCCGCAGAAGCTGCCCGAAAAGACGGGAACGGCCCAGGGCAGCGTCGCCGGCGTGGTCGGCCAGACCGCGGCGGGCAACAGCGTATGGACCAGAGCCGAGGAGACCGCCGGCAGCAGCGGAGCGAAGCTCGGCGCCGCTCCGACGTCGTCGCTGCACGACATGCAGACGCAGCGCTTCGTCGATCCCGGGCCGCTCGTCGGCTCGGTGGTCGCCGAAGACTCGGCCGCGCATGGGGCGGGACAAACGTTGGTCGCCATGGGCGCGCTCGGCGCCGCCGCCGTCGTCGCGCGCCTACCCGGCCCGCTCAAACTGGCGCGCCACGCGCTCCGCGGACCGCTGCCGCCCTTGGCCGACCACGGGCCGCTGCTCAGCCTGCTCGCGCAATTCGGCCCGACCGCCGAACCCGCGCTCCTCGGACGAAGCGAGGACGCCAGCGTCGACGTCCGCTACTACGTGACCGTGGCCCTCGGCGCGCTCGATACGGCCCCCGCGATTGCCGCACTGGGTCGGCGTCTGTTCGACAGTGACGGCGGCGTCCGCCATGCCGCAGTCAGGCTGCTCGAAACACCCAACAAACGACCGCAACCGGCGTTCACCGCGCTGCTCGATCTGTTGCGCGGCGAGCTCCCCGGCCCCGAAAGGCAGCGTCAAGAGCACGCCTGCGACGCGCTTGGAGCGCTCCACGATTCAGCGGCGGTGCCTCGCCTGATAGAGCTGGTCAAAGAGAGCGACCCGGGCCTGGTGCTGGCGGCGCGCGCCGCGCTCAGCGAGATCACCAAGCAGGACTTCGGCACCAGCCGCTGGCGCTGGCGCAGCTGGTGGGAGCGCCATCGCAACGAGCGCCGGCTCGAATGGATGCTCGAAGGTCTGGCTCACTCCGAAGAGTCGGTGCGACAATCGGCGGCCGAAGAGCTGCGCGCGCTCGGCCCGGGGGCCGATACGTTCGGCTTTCACGCCGATCTGCCGAGAAAAGAGCGCGAAGAGGCCCGCCGCAAGTGGGTCGAATGGTGGCGCTCGCAGCCACAGCCCCGCTGAAGCGTTCGGCTCATTGGTGAGTCGATGTTGTATTCGCGACAGTCGGACGACGCAGTGCGACGTGACGCTGCTATACTCCCGCCGTGTCCGACGCCGCCGACCGCATGCGCGACGCCATCGTGCAGCTCTCCGCCCTCCTGCGCGACCGCGTGGAGCTGGGCGAGCTGGCCGCGGCCGTCGCCCGCGACGCCTGCAAATTGGTCGACGCCGAGTCCTGCTCGGTCATGCTGCTCGACGCGCAGCGCGCGGTTCTCTCGGCCTACGCAGCGCACGGGCTGACCCCCGAGGAGATCCGCGAAATTCGCTTTCGCGTCGGCGAGGGCGTGGCCGGGGCCGCGGTCGCCGAGAAAAAGCCGGTTCGCGTCGACGACGTGCACAGCGATCCGCGCTTCGCCGAGCGTGCACAGACGCTGCGCATTCGGTCGATTCTTGCGGTCCCAGTGGTGGTCCGCGGCGAGGCCATCGGCACGCTGACGGTCACCCATCGTGAGCCTAGCCGCTTCGGCGCGAACGAGGAGGCGCTGCTCGATCTGTGGGCGCAGGCCGTTGGTATGGACCTCGAAGCCGCCCTCCTTTACCGCTTGTCCCTTACCGACCCTTTGACCCGCGCCTACAACCGCCGCTACCTCGACGAGGTGGTGGCGCGGCAGTTCTCGTTCGGTCGTAGCGAGGCCGGCGAGCCGCGCAATATCGCCGCACTGTTCGTCGACATGGACCGCTTCAAGCAGGTCAACGATCGCCACGGTCACGAAGCCGGCGACGCCGTGCTCGTCGAGGCGGCATCGCGGATCATGGCCTGCGTGCGCACCGAGGACATCGTCTTGCGCTACGGCGGCGACGAATTTCTCGTGCTCTTGACCGGCTCATCGGCCGACCAGGCGGCGGCCATCGCCGCGCGCATCGACGAGGACTTACGCAAGCGTGCAGTGCGCGTACGCGAGGCCGAAATCTTC
>JBBQIO010000817.1:0-2271 GCA_038325015.1 Polyangia bacterium | reverse complement strand
GGTGATTCACACCGGTACGCGGGCCCGCAAGTCGTCGGCCGGCTACGACCTGACGCGCCTGATGGTGGGCAGCGAAGGCACGCTCGGCGTGATGACCGAGATCACCTTGCGCGTCTATCCGCTGCCCGAGGCGATGTCTGCCGCGACCTGCACCTTCCCGTCGATCGACGCCGCGGTGCGGACGACGATCCAGATCATCCAGATGGGCATCCCGATCGCCCGCTGCGAGCTGCTCGACCGCTTCGCGGTGCAGGCGGTCAACCGCCACGACAAGCTCTCGCTCACCGAAGCGCCGATGCTGCTGATGGAGTTCCACGGCAGCGAGGCGAGCGTCGCCGAGCAGGCGGCAACGGTGCAGGAGATCGCCAAGGAGCACGGCGGCGAAGGCTTCCAGTGGGCGACGACGCCCGAGGAGCGCAAGAAACTGTGGGCGGCGCGCCACCGCGCCTACTTCGCCGGCCTGCAGATGAAGCCGGGTTGCCGCACCGTGACGACCGACACCTGCGTGCCGATCTCGCGCCTGGCCGAGTCGGTGACGAAGGCGTCCGAGGAAGCGCTCGCGGCAGGGATGCAGCACTACATCGTCGGCCACGTGGGCGACGGCAACTTCCACATCGCCTACCTCGTCGACCCGACCAAGCCCGAGGAGCGCGAGCTCGCCGAGCAGCTCAACGAGAAGATCGTGATGCGCGCGCTCGCGCTCGAAGGCACGTGCAGCGGCGAGCACGGCGTCGGCCTGCACAAGATGGGCTTTCTCGTCGAGGAGGCCGGCGCCGACGCGATCGACATGATGCGAACGGTCAAGCGCGCGCTCGATCCGAAAAACATTCTGAATCCGGGGAAGATCTTCGCGCTCTAGGCGCCAAGATCGGGTCGGTCAGTGGGCCGACTCCTCCGGCGCCGCTACCGACCAATGCGACGACACGTCGCCCCATTGGTCGACGCTTTCGAGGTTGACGCCGAAGCCCCAGAGACGGGCGACATGTTTCAGCACTTCCTGCGCGCCGTCGTGGAGCGGGCGGTTGTTGTGACGCGTATGGCGCAGCGTCAGTGAGCGGTCGCCGCGGAGGTTGACGCTCCAGACCTGGATGTCGGGCTCGCGCGAGCCGAGGTCGTACTGCTTCGACAGCGCCTCGCGAACCTCGCGATAGCCCTGGGTGTCGTGAATCGCCGAGACGCGCAAGTGCTCCTGGTGCTCGTCGTCCATGATCGCGAACAGGCGCAGGTCGCGGATCACCTTCGGCGACAGGTATTGGCCGATGAAGCTCTCGTCCTTGAAGTTCCTCATCGCGTGGTGCAGCGCCGGCAGCCACGGCGTTCCAGCGAGGTTCGGGAACCAGTCGCGGTCTTCGTCGGTCGGGTTCTCGCAGATGCGCCGGATGTCGGTGTACATCGCGAAGCCGAGCGCATACGGGTTGAGGCCGCTGTAGGCACGGTGGCCGACCGGCGGCTGGAAGATTACGTTGGTGTGCGACTTCAGCCACTCGATCATCACGCCGTCGGTGAGATGGCCTTCGTCGTAGAGCGTGTTCAGCAGTAGGTGATGCCAGAACGTCGCCCAGCCCTCGTTCATCACCTGCGTCTGACGCTGCGGGTAGAAGTACTGGGCGATCTTCCTGACGATGCGGACGACCTCGCGCTGCCAGGGCTCGAGCAGCGGCGCGTTCTTCTCGATGAAGTAGAGGAGGTTTTCCTGCGGCTCGCTCGGGAAGCGCTTGGTTTCGTCCGCCTCGCCCGGACGCTCGGCGCGCCTGGGCAGCGTGCGCCAGATGTCGTTGACCTGCGTCTGCGCGTACGCCAAGCGCTCGGTCCGGCGCGCGAGTTCCTCGGCCAGCGAGATCTTGCTCGGCCGGTGATAGCGATCGACGCCGTAGCTCTGCAATGCGTGGCAGCTGTCGAGGATGTCCTCGACCGCCTGCATGCCGTGCTTCTCCTCGCACTCGGCGATGTAGTTCCGCGCGTAGACGAGGTAGTCGATGATCGACGACGCGTCGGTCCACAAGCGGAACAGGTAGTTGCCCTTGAAGAAGCTGTTGTGGCCATAGGCCGCATGGGCGATCACCAGCGCCTGCATCGCCGTCGTGTTCTCCTCCATCAGGTAGCTGATGCAGGGATCGGAGTTGATGACGATCTCGTAGGCGAGGCCCATCTGGCCGCGCCGGTAGCTGCGCTCGTTAGCGATGAACTCCTTGCCATAGCCGCTCAACGATGGCGTCGAGATCGCGATCGTCCAGGAGAACCAGCCACGCTGGCTGAGCTTTCTCAACGGTC
>JBBQIO010000816.1:0-2274 GCA_038325015.1 Polyangia bacterium | reverse complement strand
TAAACCGCGGCGGGCGCACGGCTACAGGCAGCGATGGCTGGCGTCCCGGGCAGGCGTGGGCGCGCGTCTTCCCGGTGATCCAGCCTGGCCATTGCGCACCAAACCGAATGCTTAGAGTGCCTCTGCCAGCCAGGTTGCGCTGCAAACCTGATCCATTTTGAGGAATGACACAGTGGGGTCACTTTGTAAAATGGATCGAGCGGGGTGGGCAGTCGCCGAGATTGCCCAGACCCGCCGGTCCGGATTTTCGCGGCTAATTTCTTCTTTAAATACCAGACCTTCCGGTAAGAACAGCGCCTCGTAGACTTCCCGAGCGTCGCCGGGATTGGCCAGGGCGGCGCGTAGCTCCTGAAGCTTTCGCCGCGCAGATACCTCAGCCGCCGCCAAGATCTCATCGACCATGGCGGGTGTCCGGCGGGCCGATGCAAGGTCGATATCTAGCGTGCGGATCCGGTCGTTTCGCGTGCGCAGCTCGGTGAGAAGCTCCGGAATGGCGTCACCAGCGGTGGCGATAGCGGATGCCAGGGTTCGCTGCTCGGCGCGCAGGCGATGCAGCTCGGTCTCAAGGGCACCCGCGTCGATCGCTGTGGCGGTAAGGCGGGCTGTCATCGTTGAACGCAGCTCGGCTAGGATTTCGATCACGAGGTCTGGCGTCAACCAGTGCTTCAAGATGGCCACCGACGGTACGGTGACGCGCCGTCTCAACGACTTGGGCAACCACGGTCGCAGCCCGCGGTAGTAGCTGACGCCGCCTCGAGTCATCCTGCTTCGGCGAAAGCGGCCTTGACCGCATCGGTTTCGCCGCCGCAGCGATAAAAAATGGCGCGCCGCCCACAACATCCGAGGCAGCGTCACCAGCAGGCGCAGGCGCTCCGGCGCGAGCGCAGCCGCACAGTAGGCCGCGCTGGCGCCCCAATCGTGACCGACGACGACCGCGTCCTTTTCACCGAGCGCTTCGATGGTCTGCGCGTAGCTATCGCGCCGCGAGCGCGACCAACAGCGATCCGGTGCCCAGCGCCAGACACAGCGGTGAATAGACCCGTGTGTCGAGGCGCGCGAATGCGGTGGCGCGCTGCCGTTTGAAAAAGCCCACCCAGCGAAAGTCGCCGACTGCGCGCGCACTGAACGCGACGCCGACGAGCACGGTGGCCACCACGGACCAGGTGCGCGGCAGCCAGGGTCGGAGCCAATCCGTGGCCGCGGAGCCGACGACCAAGGCAGCAGCGGACAACAGGGCCGCGACCACCAGACAGGCAACAGGGCCCGGAACAAAGAGCGGCTTGCCGGCGTGTTCCGGGACCGCCGCTTGGGCGCCGCGATGCCCGCCGAGAGCCCAGTACAGGTGCAGTATGGCAATGGCGATAAGCAGGGTCACAACGGTGGTAGCGACGAGGAGCACGGTGTACCGCAGCGTGCCGCAAGCGCGATGACCATGCAAACGACTTGGCTTATTTGGCCGGCAATTCGGCGCGCGCGATGGCGAAGTTGCCGAGCGCGAATTCGACGCTGTAGTGAAAGCGCCGATCGCCTCCGTTGAGGATGCTGCGCGAAAAGACATTCCATACTTCGTTGGACGGGCTGGCCTTGGTCAACGGCGGCCCCGATTGATAGGCCATGGTCGACATGCGCGTATAGCCACGCGCGAAGGCCAGCGAAAGCAGGTTGTGGCGGCGATATTCGATCTCAGCGGCCGGGTCGAGGTCGAGACCACTACCGGACATGCACGGCAGATGGGTGGAAAACGCGATCACGCCGTCGTCGACTTCGATAATGCCCGGCGGCGGGCCGCCCTGCGCTGCGTAAAACGCGCGAATCTTGGGCGCGGTATCGAGATAGAAATTGGCGTAGATCGTATTGACGTTGAAGCGATTGTTGAGCACGACGAAGGTGGCGATGCAGGCGATCGCACTGGCTACCGCCAGGACGCGCGCGACGACGCGATTGGGCGGCCCTTCGCCGATCGCGCGCAGCACCACGAGCGACGGGTAGAGCGTCGAGACCGGGAAATACCAGTGGCCGTGGGCAGGCAGATCGACGAAGAAGAAATCGTAGCCCGCGAGCGCGACAATGGCCGGCGCGCACAGCGCCAGAACTTCGTCGAAGCGCTGCCGCGAACGCCACCACACCCACGGCGCGAGCAGCGTGAAGAGCGGCGGAATGACCATTTGCGCCAGCCGATAGACGCGGTAGGGCGAAGCCTTGAATACCCCGTGCAGTGTGTCGCGCAGGCGAACTGCATTGTCGAAAATGGGATGTGGAAAGGTCGTTTTCAGA
>JBBQIO010000815.1:0-2274 GCA_038325015.1 Polyangia bacterium | reverse complement strand
TGCCCTTCTTGCCGAAATGGGCCATCGCCTTGGCCGACATCCGCGGCTCAGCGGACTTGGCCGCGGCCTGCTTGGCGGCCGCCGCTTTGCTGGCGACCGTGGGCTCGATCTTCTCGGGGGCGGGCGTCGGTGCGGCCACTTCGGAGGGCGTCACTTTTTCGGTGCTGGGCGCGCCCTTCATCGCCGCGACCGACTGCTCGTAGCCCACCGGGGCCACGACTTGACGCTGCTTGGGCGGCGGGATCGGCAACTTCGCCGCCGGCGGTTGCCACACACCCAGTGCACGCTCAGCGTCGCGAAGCGCGCGTTTGCGCACCTCATCGAAGCTGTCATCCTCTGCCACGGCCGCGGCGGGTGCGGTGTTCGTCGGGGTCTTGCTCGAATCGGTGATCACCTCGACCGCCCCTTTGTCGGCCGGCAGTGGCGCGGTCAGCGCGCGCAGTCGCAAGAGGCCGTCCGACATGACCAGCTCGCCGAGCGCATCGGCGGCTCGGGCATCGGCCAACACCACGATCGGTGGCGCCAACGGGTGTGGCGCCGGCCGACGACGCAGCACATGCCAGGCCTCGCCCAGCGCGGCGATGTCGTAAATGAGCAGCACCAAGCCGTCGAGCTCGGCGTCGCGCCGCAATGCCGCCAACGTCTGGTCGATGGACGGCGACGGCGACGGCCGCGGCTCACGAGCGAGCTGCGCACCATCGACCGCCAGCAGACCGCGCCCCCAGCGGCGCGCCACCTCGACGCCAAACGCCAGCGCATCGCGGCGCCCGCAGCGGCTCATCATCATCAGTTGCGCGTCGTTGCTCGTCGAGCGCGGCACCAATTCGAGCAGCTGCAGCGAGCCCGGGAAGCGGCCGGCCCAGCTGTCGGCGATCGGCGCCTCGATCTTGAGCACCCCATCGAGCCGTGCCGATCCATTCTGCCCGTCGAGTCGCGCCGCCAAGCCGCTGCCCAACCACAGGGGCTCGTCGGCGCTGGGCCAAGCGCTCGATCCCAGATCGACCAGCGCGTGAAGTCGCAGCGCGCCCTCGGGGCTGAGCAAAGCGTCCACGTGTGCACCCAGGATGCGACGTGCGCGCTCGACCGTGATGCGACCGCCGCCAATGCGCTCGCCCACCTCGAGCGAACGCTCGCGTGCGTACAGAAGCTCGACCAGCTCGCGCTCGGCGGCCGTCAGGCCGAAGCACACCGCGACGACCTGCAGCGGCGAGTCGACGGCTTCGAGGCGCGCCCTCGCCGCGTTGCGGTCACCGTCGGTAAGGCAGGCCATCGCCCAGGCCAACAGCGCGTCGAAAAAATCGGCCGGACTGGCTTCGGCCGGGGGCGGCGTCGCAACCGAGTTTTCCTGATCGTCAGCGGCTTTTCTGGTCGACTTCGGTTTTGTTTTGTCGCCTTGGCGTTTCATCGTGCCAGCTCCTCGTCGATCCAATCCTTGAGATTGTCGTACAGTAGCGGCCCGACGTATTCGCGGCCGTTGATGAAGATCGTCGGCGTGTGATCGATGTGCAGCGCCTCTCCTTCGCGCCGCTCCTCGTCGACCTTGCTCCTGGCTTGATTGAGATCGTTCTTCCACTTGGCCAAATCGAGCTTCAACGACCGTGCGATCTTTTCGACGTCCGTCGGATCTAAATGGTCCTGATGCTCGAACAGCGCGTCGGCCATGGCCCAGAATTGTCCCTGCCAACCTGCGGCCACAGCCGCCGCCGCTGCGTCGCGCGCGTTGGCATGGATCGACGTCAGCGGATAATTTTTGAACATCCACTGCACCTGAGAATAATTCTTCACCACGTCCCGTAAAAGTGGCTCGGCATGCTTGCAGTGCGGGCACTGAAAATCGCTGAATGAGCAGATATGAATCGGCGCGGTCGGGCTGCCGCGCAGGGCGCCGCCCGGATGGCATGAGCCGTGGTGCGGGCTCACGAAACGGGCTTCATAGTGCTCGCCCACTTCGTCCGCTGCGAGCCCGAGTCGAATCAGCATGACCAAGTAGCGCGCCGCAAACGGCGAACGCTTGCACGACGGGTCGGTGCGCAGCGACGTCAACAGCGAGTGCGCCTTGCCGCACACCGACGGATATTTGTTGAGCAAGTTCTCCAGCGTCTCGCGCTGCGCGCCGTCGAGCGTTTTGGTGTCGACTCCAGCGAGGACGCCGAGCTCCGCGGCCGCAGCGTCGGGTGGCCAGGCCAGGGCCAGCACGAGCCCCGCGACAACGATTCCAACGACGCGCTTCATCGTCGTCGAAGATACCGCGTCACGAGGTCATCAGCTCGAATT
>JBBQIO010000814.1:0-2275 GCA_038325015.1 Polyangia bacterium | reverse complement strand
GCGGACGCGACGCTCACAATAAGAAGCGACAACCGGCTTCTGCGAGCATATGCATCTGCAACCAGTGGCATATTACTCGCGCCAAATCTTCGGGTCAACGTCCGAATTGCCCGGGAATCCCCTCGAATCCGAGCAGCGCAGCGCCATCCAGCGACTTTCTTCACAATGAATGTTGCGCATTCACGACAACGATCCCGCCAGGACACCGTTCGCCGCCTGCAAGCGCTCGGGCAGCGCGGCGCACTGAGGACGCAGGCCCGCGGGTTCAAACCGATGGTCGCGGCCATGGGCTGTCGAGTAAGCCGGGCGACAATCCCATCGGCGGCCGGTTTCAGCAAATCTTAAGTTTCCCCCTTTAGGCTACGAGTGTGAGGCGGAGAGCCGGGGCTTTCCGCGAATTCAACGCATCGCTTTCAAGGACATGATCATGTGGCCGAACGTGAAAAAAATCGTGCTGTCGTCGTCGATCATCGTGTTGTTCGCGCTTTACGCCCTGCAAAAGCAAGCGCAACCAGCCGGCCAGGCGTTGCACATCGCCGCCCTGGCGCCGTCCGCGACCAGCGTGGCAACTGCCCGCCCGCCGTCGACCGCGATTGCCGCGTTCGCGCGCGTCAGCCCGTCCGTGCCCGTGCCCGCGCCCGTGCAGAAGACGACGCCGGCCGGGGCCGCGCTCACGAAGGCCAGATCGACGTCAACGCCGAGGGCGACGGCAACGGCAACCGAGCCGGCGCCGACCGCGACGGCCAGCGGCGCCTATCGGGACGGCAGTTACACCGGCAGCCAGGCCGACGCGAACTGGGGCACGGTTCAAGTTCTGGCCGTCATCACCAACGGCCAGATCAGCGACGTGCAATTCAGCCAGTTCCCCAATCATCGAAGTCGCTCGCAAGAGATCAACAGTCAGGCCATGCCGCTCCTGACGCAGGAGGCGATTCAGTCGCAACAGGCCCAGGTCGATGTCGTCTCGGGCGCCACCGACACCTCGGACGCCTTCATTCAATCGCTCGCCTCGGCGTTGAGTCAGGCGGCGTCATGATTCGGCGCACGTGGGTGGAGATGGGCATGCCCGTCACCGTGTGCATTCAGGATGCCGGTGCCCGCGACGATGACGTCGATGCGGTCGCGTCCTGGTTCGCGCACGTCAATCGACGCTTCAGCACCTATGTCGAGACCAGCGAAGTGTCGCGGTTGAACGCCGGCGCGATCGGCCGCCACGAGATCAGCGCGCAACTTGCGGACATCCTGACGCGGTGCGAGCAGACCAAAGCGGAAACGGGCGGCTTTTTCGATGTCGTGCGAGACGGCCGGATCGATCCATCGGGGCTTGTCAAAGGCTGGGCGATCGAGCACTCCGGCGCGTTGCTCTCGGCGCGCGGCTTCAAAAATTTCTTTGTCGACGCCGGGGGCGACGTGCAGGCCGTGGGCCGCAACGCCGCGGGCCAACCGTGGCGGGTGGGCATTCGCAACCCTTTCAAGCGCGATGAGCAGGTCAAAGTGCTCGCGATTTCCGATCGCGGAGTGGCCACCTCCGGGACCGCCGTGCGCGGCCGGCATATCTACAACCCGCGGCAAGCCGGGTCGCTGGCAACGGATGTGGTGAGTTTGACCGTGATCGGACCGTCGATCTATGACGCGGACCGCTTTGCGACGGCGGCGTTCGCCATGGGCCGCGACGGGCTCGCCTTCATCGCCAGCCGGGCGGACCTGGCGGGGTACGCGATCACCGCCGACCGGATGGCGACCTACACTCCGGAGTTCGACCACTATGTTCGATAAACTCTTCGCGCTTCCCGATCGATGGCTGGACCGCGTGACCATGTACCGGCTCGTCACGTACTACTTGAGCTTCCTACTCGGCGTCGCGGTGATCCTCAGCGTCCGTGGAACCCTCGACTACTCCCCGCTCGATCTGATCGGCACGGCAGCCGTCGCGGTAGCGGCGTGTCTGGCGGTGAATGCGCTCTTCGCCAGAACCTTCGGAGCGCCCGCCAACGGCGATTCGGCGGTCATCACCGGCTTGATCCTGGCGCTGATCGTCGGGCCTGCCCACGCGATGAGCGCGTACGTCTTTCTCGGCTGGGCGGCGACGTTGGCGATGGCCTCGAAATACATCGTGGCTCGCCGCCAGATGCACCTGTTCAATCCGGCGGCGTTGGCCGTGGTGGTGACCGGCGTGTTCGCGGGCCAGACCGCGAGCTGGTGGCTGGCCACGTCGAAGCTGACCCCGTACGTCATCGTCGGCGGATTGCTGGTCGTGCGGAAGCTGCGCCGAGGT
>JBBQIO010000813.1:0-2290 GCA_038325015.1 Polyangia bacterium | reverse complement strand
TGGTAGGCCAGCTCCGCGCGGCCATCGAGGAGGGCCTCTTCGATCTCCTTGACGAACAGCCCTTTTCCGCCGATCGCCGCCAGCGGGCGGTCGACGATGCGGTCGCCCTGCGTCTTGACCACGACCAGCTCGACAACCAGCGACGGATCACGGGCGATGAGCTCGGAGCGTACGTGCTCGGCCTGCCACAAGGCGAGCAGCGAGCCGCGGGTGGCGATGCGCAAACGTTCACTCATCGGGATCGCCGTCGACGCCGAGCGAGAACAGTGCGCGCACGGCGTCGCCGAGCATCGCTCCGTCGGGGCTGTCGGCGGCGACCTCGCTCTTGAGCGCGACCAGCGGCGCATGCAGGAGCTTGTTGACGATCGCCGGACCGAGCTGCGCCACCGCCTGCCGCTCGCGCTCGCCGAGCGCCCCGAGCCGGCCGACGACGCGCGCGGTCTCCTCCTCGGCGACGCGCAAGAAGTGCGCGCGCAGCGCTTTGATGAGCGGCACCACTTCGTCGACCCGCTCGGCGGCGACGTAGCGCTCGAGCTCGACCTGCACTAGGGCCTCGGCGGTCGAGGCTTCGCGCGCGCGGTCGGCACGGTTGCCCTGCACCACTTTGGCCAGCGCGTCGACGTCGTAGAGATAGACGTTTTCCAGGGCGCCGACCTTGGGATCGACGTCGCGCGGCACCGCGATGTCGATGAAAAAGAGCCAGCGACCGCGGCGCGCGCGCATCACCCGCTGCACCTGCTCGGCCGTGATCACCGGCTCCGGCGCCCCGGTCGAGCACAAGACGATGTCCGCCTTGCCCAAGAGCGCGTCGAGCTGGCTCCACTCGGCGGCCTGCCCTTCGATGCGCTCGGCCAGCGCGCGCGCCCGATCGATGCTGCGATTGACCACCGTCAGCCGTGCCACGCCCGCCGAGCGCAGATGGCGCGCCGACAGATCGCCCATTTTTCCGGCGCCGACGATCAGCACCTCGCGCCCTTCGAGGCCACCGAAGATGTGGCGTGCCAGGTCGACCGCAGCCGACGCCACCGAGGCCGAATGGCGCGCAATCTCGGTCTCGCTGCGAACCCGCTTGGCCACCGCAAAGGCACGCGACAGCGCGCGCGACAGAAGCGGCCCCGCGGTGCCGGTGTCGACCGCCTGCTGAAAGGCCTGCTTGACCTGTCCCAAAATCTGCGGCTCACCGACGACCAGCGAATCGAGCGACGAGGCCACGCGAAACAGATGGTGTAGCGCCGCGTTGCTTTCGTGTCGGTAGATCGACTGCCGGAGCTGCGCCGCGAGCTGACCGCCGGCCGGTGCGTTGGCCAGCCAACCGACCAGCGGGCTGAGCTCGTCGTTGTCGACCACGGCATAGAGTTCGACGCGGTTGCACGTATTGAGGAGCAGTGCCTCTTGGACCCCGTCGAGCGCACGCGCTGCCAGCAGCCGTTCGACCACAATCGCGTCCGGCACGGCGAGCTGCTCGCGCAGCGCGACCGGAGCGGTGCGATGCGAGATCCCGACCACGCACAGACGTCTCATGGTGCGATCACGCGCGGGCTGTGGCGCCGCGCAGCACGTAGATCGCCAGCACCGCGAGCGACGTGGCAAAGCCCGCCAGCGTCAACAGCGCGGCGCGCCGGCCGCGCCAACCGGCCAACCGTCGCGCCACCAAAAGCGACGCATAGAGCAGCCAGGTCACGACCGCCAAGATCCATTGCGGTGTCAACCAACCATGCCGGTGCGGCGGCAGCTCCGCGACCCACACCGCGCCGACGATGATCGCAATGGTGAACAGCGGAAACCCGAGCGCGATGCACGCCCGATTGAGGCGGTCGAGCGTCTCGAGGCCGGGCAGTCGTCCGCCCAGCGCGCTGCCGCGGTGCCGCTTGAGGCTGCGCTCACCGACCAGATAGAGCACGGCGCCAGCGGCGGCCACCGCGAATAGCGCGATCCCGGCGGTGGCCAAAAGAATGTGCGCCACGGCCAACGAGTTCGAGCCATGGTGCTCGTTCGATGGGGTCATGCGCGCCGCCAAATCGAGCACCAGCACCGTCGGCACGACCAGTGCGCCGAGCACGTCGATCCGGCCGCGCAGTGAGAGCACCAGGTAGGTAATGGCCATCAGCCACGCGGCGAAAAAGACGGCTTCGCGCGCGCTCGCCACCGGGTGCAGTCCGTGGATGCACAGCCAGGCGATATCGACCGCTTGGCTGCCGATAGCCAACGCGAGCACTGCGAGCGCAGCGCGGGCCAGGCGCCGGTCGGTCGCGGCAAACAGTCCGATGAAGTACAGCGTCCCGCTGATGCC
>JBBQIO010000812.1:0-2292 GCA_038325015.1 Polyangia bacterium | reverse complement strand
CACTCGAGCCGATGACCATCATTGCCGCCATCTCGCGGACCTATCTCGACGCTGGAGCGGCCAAGCTCGGGCGCAGCCTGGCCTTCGTCGGCGCCAAGGGCGGCGTCGGATCGTCGACCGTGGCTCAAAACGTCGCCTCCGCCATGGCGCGGCTCTACAGCTCCGACATTATCCTGGCCGATTTGGATATGCCGTTCGGAAGTGCCGGACTGAGCTTCAATATCGAAAAGTCCCATGGTGGGATGGCGCAGGCCATGCTGGACGCCACGCGCCTGGACGACGGATTGTTCGAGCGCCTCCTGACCAAATGTGGCGAGCATGTGAGCGTCGTGACCGCTCCGGCCAGCCTGGAGGCATGCTACGACCATGACGCGAGCTCGTTCGAGCGCTTGCTCGATGTCGCGCGATCGAACGTTCCGTTCGTCGCGCTCGACGTTCCCCATGTCTGGGCGTCGTGGGCGAAAAAGACCTTGCTCGAGGTCGACGAAGTCGTGATCACGGCCACCCCGGACCTCGTCAGCCTCCGCAACGCCAAGAATCTGGTCGAGATCCTGCGGCAAGGCCGCCCCAACGATGCGCCGCCGAAGCTTGTTCTCAACCAGGTCGGGGTTCCCAAGCGGGCGGAGATCAAGCCCGGCCAGTTCGCCGACGCGCTCCGGCTCGAACCGATCGCCAGTATCCGATTCGATCCGGCGACCTTCAGCGCCGCGGCCAACAGCGGCCGGATGATCGCCGACGGTGCGGCCACTTCGGCGTTGTCGAAGTCTTTCACCAACATTGCCCAGGCAATCTCGGGGCGCTCGAGCCTCGCCACGAACAGAAAGGGCCGCTTTGCCTTCAAGCGTCTTTGGGGCAACTGATGGCCACGCGGGGCTCCCTGCGGCGCTTGGCACACGACGACGATGGTGCGGCTGCCGTAGAATTCGCTCTGGTCGGCTCGACCTTCCTGCTGCTGGTGTGCATGACCTTCGAACTCGGCTTGATGCTGTTCACCCAGTCGGTTCTCAACGACGCCGCGCGCGATGGCGCGCGGCTCATCCGCACCGGACAGGCGAACACGAGTACTATTTTTATCGCCCAGGTCTGCGCCAAGGTCGGAGCCCTTGTCCCGTCCTGCACCACCACCCTGACGTATAAAGTGCAGGCGGCGGCCTCTTTCAACTCCCTCGCGACCGGCGGAGCGCTGACCAATCAATACAATCCCGGCACCTCGGGGCAAGACGTCGTGGCCGAGGTCGGTTACACCCGGGCCACCATCATCCCCTGGACGTCGACCTATCTGCACAGCGCCAATCTGCAGGTGGCGACGGTCGCCTTTCAGAACGATCCCTACTGATGCGTGTCCGGGCTCCTCGCTGGCAACGACTGGCCACCGACCAGAAGGGGACCGCGGCGCTCGAGTTCGCCCTGATCCTGCCGATAATGATCGCCCTCTTCATGGGCATCTTCGAAGTGTCATGCGCCGTCAGCGCCGGCATGCGCTTGAACGCGGCCGCCCAGTCGATGGCCGACATGCTGGCGCAGCAAGCCGACATCAGCGTTTCCGAGAGCGCCAATATCTGCGCAGGGGCAAAGATGACGATGTATCCGCTCGCCGGAAGTTCCCTGAAGATCGCCGTCGCCAGCGTCACCAAAGGTGCGGCGTCGGTGGCGCTCGACTGGACTGACAACGTCTGTGGCAACGCCTCGGCCATCGCCAGTCCCACCACCCTTGCCCCGTTGTTGACGCCTAACGTCAACGACAGCGTGATCATCGTCCGGGCGACCTTCGCCTATACCTCGCCGATCAGTTACGTGCTGGCCGCAGCCTACACGCTTACTTCGACAGCTTTTGCCCGACCCCGCAACGTCTCGACCGTAACGCACAGTTGACCCCATGAGATTTCGCATGCGCCTTCTCGATCGCTTCGCAGACGACAACCGGGGCTCGGTTGCCCTGATCTTCGGACTGATGCTGGTGCCGATCGTCCTGGCAGCCGGAGTCGGTATCGATTACGCGCGCGCGGCCAAGCTGCGCACCGCCCTGCAGAGCACGGCCGACTCGGCGGCTCTCGCCGGCGCGTCGGCCTATTCGAACCCGTCGTTCGCAACCACCGCTCAGACGCTCGCCGGCAACTATGTGACCAACGGCACCAATGCACTGCTGTCGCAGGTAACGCTCGGCACCACCACCGTCACGCCGGGCACGTTGAGCTCCAGCGGCACCGTCACCGCCTACACGATGAGCGTAAGCGTGAGCGCGACTGTGCCGACCACGCTCATGGCGATCTTCACCAGCACGATGACCATCCA
>JBBQIO010000811.1:0-2296 GCA_038325015.1 Polyangia bacterium | reverse complement strand
ACGCCGCGCTGGCCGATTTTCGCGAGGACATCGAGGTCACCATCTGGCGCAACTACCTGAGCGCCGAGAGCGGATCGCGCTCGGTGCGCCTGGGTCTGTCGTATGCCAGTAAAGACCCTGAGGTGGCCTGGGCGGTCGTCTCCGAGCTCGGCGCGCTGGTCGTCCAAGCGGAAGAGTCGCGCCGCGCGAGCCGAGCCGCCTTCGTCGCCACGCAGCTTCAGCAGGGCGACGACGTGCTCGTCCACGTGGTCGACCAACGTGAGTATCAGCTCGCCGTCCAGCGGTTTGCGCTGTCGGCCGAGGAGTGCCGGCCCGGCGCCGACCACGCCCGCGTGCAGCAGCTGCGCATCGAGATCAGCGGGCTGGTCGGCGAGCTGGTCGAGCTGCGCAAGCGGGCCGAGAGCCTCAGCGCTCTGTCGACCAAGAGTCAGCTGCGCCGGCGCGTTGAGGGCGCCGGACTCGGGCTGCGGTTCGAGCTCATCGATTCGGTGCACCCCCAGGCCCGGCCGCGGCAACAGCTCGAATCGGTCGGGCGCACCGTGCTTCTCGGTGTGCTGCTCTTGACGCCCCTATGCCTCTTGGGCGTGGGCGCCTTCGACCCACGCGTTTACGACGGAGCCGATGTCGCCCGGCTGGGGCTGCTGATTCTGGGCGAGGTGCCGCGCTTCGCCGGCGACGACGTCGGCTCGCTGGCGAGCCGCCTGCAACGCGAGCGGGCCGCAGGATCGCCAACGCTCTCGGCGCGTGTAGAATCCACCCATGAATGAATCGTCGACGGCCCGCGACCAGCTCGACCGTGCCTTGACGGTCGTCCGAAGGTCGCGCCGGTTCTGGCGCCCGTTCGTCGTCGTCACCGGGCTCGGCTGCCTGGCCGCGGTTGTGGTCGCCATGGTCCGCCCGCGGGTCTACAAATCCGAGACCCTGATGCTCTATCGCGACACGCTCAGCTCTTCGGATCTCGGCGTCGGTGAGAATGGCGTCGACCCGGGCCGCAAGCTCGGCCTCAAGCTCAAGGAGATGGTGCTGTCGCGAACCCGGCTGCAGCAGATCATCGACGAATACAAGCTCTACCCCAAGCTGGTCAGCGACCAGAGCTACGTCGAGGCGGTCGACGAGATGCGCAACCACATCAGCTTTCGCGTGCGCGACGGCGACACCTTTGGGCTCGGCTTCGACGGACCGAATGCCGTCGAGGTGCAGCAGGTGACGGCGCGCCTGGCGAGTGCGCTGATCTCGGAGAATTCGCGCCATCGCGCCGAGCAGGCCGAGGGAACGCGCGCGTTTCTCGACGTCGAAATGAAGCATAGTGAAGAGACGCTGAGCGAAAAGGAGACCGAGCTGGCGCGCTTTTTGGCCAAGCATCCCGAGTTCGACAGCGAGCAGCAGCAGGGCGGCAATGGCCTGCGCATTCCCAAGGGTGGTTCGGTCCCGAGGAGCACCGACGCGACGCTGATGGCCATGGTCCGTGAGGCGCAGAAGGTGCAGGAGCGCCTGGGCATGCCGGTCACGACGCTGCCCAAGAGTCGGGACCTCCCCGTCGACCCGCAGCTCGCCGCGGCCAAGGCCGAAGCCGAGGGCGACGTGCGCCAAGCGCAGCACGAGCTGTCGGACAAGCTGTCGCAGTTCACCGAGCAGCACCCCGACGTCCGTGCGGCCAAGGCCAAGGTGCAGAGCGCGGAGGTCAAGCTGCGCCGCGCCAACGAAGCCATCACGCAAGCGCTGGCCGCCAATCCCGGGCCTGCAGAGCCCGCACCACTACCGACGGTGTCGACCGCAGATCGTCCGGCACTCGAAGCGCAGCTACAAAAAATCAACGACCAGATCACCGCCTATCGCGACAAGAAGCGCCGCGACAACAAAGGGGACTCGGCGCAGCCCGAAGGGGCCGGCTTCATCGTCGCGCTGGAAACCGACTGGTCGAAGCTGAACCGCGAGGTCAACGAGGCTCGGCAGCAAACGCAAGCGCTGCAAGAGCGAGAGTTTCGCGCGTCGCTCGTGGAGAACGCCGCGACCAGCACGCGCGGCGAGCAGATGGTGATCATCGACCCTGCCTTCAAGCCGACGCAGCCGCAAAAGCCCGGCCGCACGGTGGTCGCAGCGCTGGGCATGGCGGCGGCGCTTTTCCTCGGGCTGCTGGTTGCGTTGGGGGCCGCGCTGCTCGACGACCGCGCGTACGAAGCCGTCGATCTGGAGCGGCTGGCGCTCGGCCCGGTGCTCGGCGTAGTGCCGGGAACCAGTCGCCGCGCCAAAGAGCAGGAGGAGCGCGCCCGTGGCTGAGCCGCCGCGTCGGACGATT
>JBBQIO010000810.1:0-2296 GCA_038325015.1 Polyangia bacterium | reverse complement strand
GCCCTGCTCTCTTTGCGTATCGTTGGCGATCAACGTGACGCGAATGGCCTTGAGGTTCGAATTCGTCGCGCCCGGCACCGCGTCGCCGGGCACGTTGTACAGCCACTCGTCGTCGCCGGCTCCCGCGCCGACCTCGGTGATGATGCCGTCGGCATTGGTGTCGTACCCGAGCGCGATCTGCATGTCCTCGACGCCTTCGGCCAGCGGCTGCGGGCCCGAACCATCGAACACGTCCAACGTCAGCATCGCGTCCTTGGCGCTGGCTTCGCCGCTGGCGAAGAGCACCGAATCGATGGCGTACTTTACGTGCCGCGATTTGAAGACGAAGCTGCCGGCGGCGTAGCTCGGGATGGTCGGCGGGAAGGTTCCCGGCGGGCCGATGTTCAGCGTGGGATAGCTGCTCGCGCCAAAGGTCGTCGTGCTCAGGCCGCTGACCGAGACGATCGTGGCCGCCGCCAGATCGCTGATCTGCGCGTACATCGGCGCCGTGCCAGTGGCCGCGTTGAACGCCGACGCGTTGTCGACGACGATGCTGGTCGAAGCGGCGATCATCGGCGAGAGCACCGTGGCGATGACCGAACCGTCGATGAGATAGAGCTCGAGCGAGTCGGGCGCGATTGCCGAATCGACGACGGTGATCGGTGCAACCGGCAGGCTGTTGTAATAAATTACGCCAGTGCTGGCGCCCGCCGACGTACTGATGACATCGCGGGAAATGAAATCGAAGCCGGCGCGCAACGAGCTCTGCGCCACGTCCAGATGGGCCGAATACGACTGCGAGCGATTGCCCGACAGCACGATCAACATCGCGCCGCCGGCGATCAGCAGGAACAGGCTGGCCGAGATCATCAGCTCGATGAGCGTGAAGCCGCGCTGTCGGGATCGGCTCACGGGGTCCTCACGCCGTACAGCGACACCCTGTGCGTGCTGCCGGCCAAGAACGCGTCGGGCCACGAAACGACGACGGTCACCGTCGAGAAGGTCGGTCCGACATTGACGGTCGTCGTGCGCGTGTAGAGCGCCTGGTTGGTGCTCCCCGGCGACGGTGCCAATGCGACCTCAACCAGGTTAAGCGTTGGCAAGCTGGTGTACACCGTTGCCTGCGCGCGCTCGAGCCGATCCTGCGCCAGGCCGATCGCCTCGGTCAGATTGCGCGAGCTGCTATTGCCGCGGATCGAAATCATCTGCAGCGACAGCAGACCGAGCAGGCCGACGGTCGACAGCGCGAGCGAAATGATCAGCTCGATGATGGTGAATCCGGCGCGGCGACGTCGACGCGTTACCAATTGGCCACCATGCGAGCCATCCCGGTCGCCCCGTAGACATAGATTTTGTAAAAGGCGCGCTTGCCTTGCGTGTCCGACAGATAGACCGTGCTCGGCGTCGCCGTTCCGTTGGTGTTAAAGGTGATGATTCCGGTGCCGGCGAACGCGCTCGCGCCGCCGTTGTTGACCGTCTGGTCGAGGGTCGTGGTTACGTTCCAGACGATGGCGCGCGCGCCCGAGCCGGTGTTGATCGCTTCGCCGGCGTCGAGGAAGGTCGAAGTGGTGTCCGAAAAGATGAAATATTTGCATTGATTTTTGCTGCACTGCACCTGACGCGCGTGATGGTCGGCGAGCGCTTCGAGGCGCGCGCGCATGAGGAGCATTTGCACCGAGCGCGACAGTGCGGCGACACTCGGCTGGGTGTCAGACTTGGACACCGAATACATACCCACCGCGCCCATAATGCCGATGATGACCACCACCGCCATCAGCTCGGTCAAGGTCAGGCCAGATTGTCGAATGCGTCGCACGGGACCTGACTAAGCAAGGAGAGGGCCGTATTCAACTACACGATTTCACTGAGAAGACGCCCAGCGAGGGTGCGCAAACATTGCGCACTGCTCAACCATTTTTTGGCGCGCTCCATTACAGACGCTCGCTTCATCAAAGCTTCATCGCACCGCCGGCCACTGCCCGCAGAATCGCTCCGACGTGAGACCAATGGCCGCCGCATGGATACTCGTGGGTTGGTGCGCCGCCGAAAGCGCGGCGGGCGCCAGCGCGGATCCGACGCCGCTGACCCTCGCCGAAGTCCTGGCACGGGTCGCCCAAGGTCCGGACGCGGCGGTGCTCGAAGCCGCAACGCCGGTCGCGCGCGCCGACGTCCACGACGCGCGTATGTTTCCCAATCCCGGGCTGACGCTGAGCGCGGGCCGCGCGGAGCCCGTGTTCTCCGGTTCCGTGCAGCTGCACTTGCCGATTTTCGGGCAGCGCGGTGCACGCATCGCGGTGGCCGAGCGGGCGCTCGAAGC
>JBBQIO010000809.1:0-2297 GCA_038325015.1 Polyangia bacterium | reverse complement strand
TCGCCAGATATGCTCGCAGCTCCAGGGCAGCTCGGCGAGCGCGGCCTGCATGCGCTCGGCGTGCGCGCGCTTGACCAGCTCGTCGCGCTTCTTGGACGTCGCATTCATGAACTTCTCTTTTTGAAAGCGATACGGATCTTCGTGCCGCCGCCTCATGATGATGTCGGTCAAGTCGAACGACCCGCCGAGCGAACCCTTGGCGAAACCGATCTGCTTGTCTTCGAACGACACCGTGCCGTCGAGCGCGATGTGCGCGTTGAACTGCGGCCCCTTGTAAACGAAGCCCTCTTTGCCCAGCGCTTCGAGCGGAAATTCGTCGCTCTTGAGCTCCGGCAGCTTGCCGAGCAGCGGGTCGCCGGCATCACCGCGCGGATGCCACGGCACCTTGCTGTGCACCGTCCCGACGACCGGCGGCGCGTCGGGAGACATCGGCAGCTGGTGGAGCGAGAGGTCGACCATCGCTGGATTGTTCGGGTTGCGCGACGGCGCCGTGGCCTGCGTCGATCCCGGCTCGGTGACTTCTGGCGCGGTGGTCATCGGCGCAATCGGCACAACTCTGGGCTGCATCGACGCCACCTCATGCCGCGACTTCAGCGCGGGCGCGATCGGCAGCGGCACGACGACGGGCACAGACGCTGGCGCCTTTGGCGTGGCGCGCAGCTCGAGCTCGACCAGCTGCGACGCCGTCTTCACCGGTCGCGCAGGCAAACGCACCATCGCCCAAACCAGCGCGACGTGGCCAAACACGGAAAGAATGACAGCGGTTCGAAACACGGTGATTAGACGTCGTCCGTTGAGCCCAATCGGTGGTCTAGCATAGGAAAGCCATCTTCATAGGACCACGGTCACCGGATAACGGTTCGCTGCCACCGGCGCGTCCCAGCGCGATCGCGCGACCGTGACCCGACCGTGATGCGGCAATTCGAGCAGCGCTTCTGCGGTGAGCGCATCCGCGTCGTCGTAGATATGCACCGCGAGGCGCAGCGCGCGCGGCTGCGGCCAAGCCTCGAGCGGTTTTTCGACCGCGCCCTGCAGCACCTGCTCATGCTGATGCTCGAGCGCCGTCGCCATGTTGCTGCCCAAAAAGCTGCTTGCCACGAGAGACGTCTGGCCGACCCCGGCGTCGAGGGCCAGCTTCATGAGCCGGGTGGCTTTGCTTTCGCCGCCGGCAACGAACGCCCCCACCGCAACCAAGAGCTGGCTGGCCAGGTCGGACGGCATAAAGCGCGACAGCAGCGCCGGATCCGCCCCCAAAAAGAACAGCGTCGGCACCAGCTCGCCGTCGAGATCGAGCGTCACGCGATTGAGGCGATCGTAGGCGCCGATGGGCTCGTCGGCATTGAGCAGAAAGCTCTGCGGCAAGACCTCGGCTTGCGGGACGTGAACCGCGCCGTAACGCGTGAAAATGCACAGCGCGTGGTAGCGGGTGTTGTCATCGTGGCCGGGCAGATCCGCGATCGATTCGCCGCCCAGATGGAGCGACGTAATGATGTTGATGTGGTGCGCGCGCGCGTAGGTCACGAGCGTCACGAAGACCTCGGCCGCGCCGTCGGGGGACGTCGCCAACGGGCCCGAAACGAACGCGCTCTCGCCGGCGTCGACCTCTTCGAGCGCTTCGAGGGCACGCGCCAACATGGCGCTCTCGGTATCGCGCGCGATCGGAATCAGATGTAGGTCGCTGGCCACCGAGCCATTGCGTATCACAGGCGCGGCCGCTCTTGGAGCCGAAGCCAGCAGTGCTACATTGAGGCGATGCGCACACGCTCTTGGTCCGTCGTTGCGGTTGCCCTCGTCGGTCTGTGGATGACCGCGCCCGCGAGCGCCGATTCGAGCGCCGCCAAAGCCAAGAAATACGATCTGTCGACGCCGGCCAAGCTGGCCGATGCTCTGAAGGACGCGGCCGACACCGGTGTGAACCCCTGCTGCTCATGGCTCAAGGGCTTTCCCAATGTCTACCTGGTGGCCTCGTTCGCCAACGACTACGGTTGCCGCTCCGACGGCTATTTTGCCAGCGGCTACTACTACAAAAGCCGCGGACAATCGGCGCCGGCCTTGGCCGCGGGCGGCTGGAAGGACGCCAAACAGCGGGCGCCGCTGGCGCTCGCCTGGGTCTCGTCGGCGATGGTCAATGCGGCCGGCGTGCTCGACACGCTGCCGCCAAACACCAAGATTCCGGGCTTCACCAAGCCGAGCACAACGGTCCAACCGGACGGCTCGGTGGTGGTGGATCTGTGGGTGCGTGAGCCGGTCGGCATGCGACCGGAGCACAACTACTCGCACATCTCGGTGACCTTCTC
>JBBQIO010000808.1:0-2307 GCA_038325015.1 Polyangia bacterium | reverse complement strand
CGTTGCCGAGGACACCGGGTAGGCGGCGAGCCACGGCGTCAATGATAGCCAGCGCAGCCAGCTCTCCGCCGGAGAGGACGAAGTCGCCCAGCGACAATTCCTCGTCGACAAAACTGCGCACGCGCTCGTCGAAGCCTTCGTAGCGACCGCACACCAGCGCGATGCGTGGCAGCGTGGCCAGACGGTTGACGACGCCCTGCGTGAGGCGCTGTCCCGACGGACAGAGCAAGATCTTGTGGGCCGGACCGCGCGCGGCCTCGAGATGCTCGAAGGCCGCCACCAGCGGATCGGGACGCATGACCATGCCGGCGCCGCCGCCGTAGGGCGTGTCGTCGACGGTGCGGTGCTTGTCGGGTGCAAAGTCGCGCGGATCGGTGAAGTGCACCGCGAATACGCCTCGCTCGGCGGCACGGCCGACCAGGCTGGTCTTGAGCGGTGACTCGAACAGCTCGCGAAAGAGGGTGACGACCTCGAAGTCCATCAGGCGGCGGTGTCGTCGCTGTCGGGCTTGTCGTCGTCGCTGTCGGGGCTGTCCGGCTTGTCGTCGTCGCTGTCGGGGCTGTCGGGCTTGTCGTCCTTGGGCGGCGCCAGATTGGCCTCGATGAGGCCCTCGGGCGGATCACAGACGATCCTGCGGCCGGCCACGTCGACGATGGGCACGATGTGGTCGACGAGAGGCAACATGAACTCTTGGGTCGCGCTCTTGACCACCAAGACCTCGTGCGCACCGGACGGAAAGGTCTCGGTCACCGTGCCCAGCTCTTGTCCCGTCTGATCGAAGACGACGCAGCCGATGAGATCGGCCACATAGACCTCGCCAGCATCGGGCACAGGCAGCTCCTCGCGGCGGGCCCACAGCGACGAGCCAGCCAGCGCCTCGGCGGCATTGCGGTCGACCACGCCCTCGAGCTGCACCAGGAACTCGGTGCGCTCTGGCTGCATCATCACGATGCGCCACGGCTTGATGTCGCTGGCGTCGCTCGCGCGGCCGATCATGATGGTCTTGAGCGCACGGATGGCGTCGGAGCCGGTATGCACCCGCACCATGCCCCGGATACCGTGAGCACGGACAATCGTGCCGAGACGCACGTACGACGACGATGACACGACAGATTCCTTGTGGGGAGTTGCGCTACTCGAGAATTTCGAGAGCGTAACGCTTCTTTTGCTTGGTGCCGGCGGCGCCGAGGAGGAGGCGAACAGCGCGGGCGGTCTTGCCTTGGCGACCGATGACCTTGCCGAGGTCGGCTTCCGCCACCTCGAGCTCGATCACGATCTCGCCGTCCTCGTCGAATGCTTCAACGTGAACGTCGGCTTTGTGCTCGACGAGCTGATCGGCGATGTACTTGACGAGCTCGGTCACTAGGCGACCGGCTGAGCTGCTTTTTCTGCGCGCTCGAGCAGCTGGCTCACGGTCTCGCTCGGGCGAGCACCGACGGACAGCCAGTACTTGACGCGGTCCATGTCGAACCGGACCTGCACTGGATCCTTGTTGGGATCGAAGATACCGATGTGCTCGATGAACTTGCCATCGCGCGGGTTGCGAGTGTCGGTTGCTACCACTCGGTAAAAAGCATTCTTTTTCGCGCCCACGCGGGCCAAACGCAACTTCACGGACATTGCTTGGTGCCTCCCAAAGGTGTCGAACACTATTCGCGGGTTCCCCACCTGTCAAGGGAGAAGGCTGCGGCTGGTTCGGGCGCCGAGCCGGAATGACATTTGGCACCAGCATGTTATGACCGCGCCGCATGACGCCGCCTACTTTGAGACTGATGTTTGCGCTGATGCTGGGTGCCTGCGCGGGACCGCGGGCACCAGCGACGGTGGTGGGGCCAAAGCCGGCAAAGTCAACGACCCCGGTGGTGTTGACGTTGCTGGCCACCGCCGAAGTGCGCGGCACCACCGAGCCGTGCGGCTGTGCCAGCGATCCGCTCGGCGATATTGCGCGCGTGGCCCGGCTGGCTGAAGACACCCACGCGCTGTGGGTCGACGCCGGGGGGCTCTTGTTCGACGAAGTCGCCTCACGGGGCGGGGCGTCGGACCAAGCGGTGCGCAAGGCGGCGTGTCTGGAAGACATTGCCGAGAAGGCCAAGGTCGAGCTGGGCCTTGGCAGCGACGATCTATGGCGCGGTATGGCGGCCGTGAAAGCAGCCCGACATGCCGATGATGTGGCCGTCGGTGTCCCGCTGGTGGCGCCTAGGGTGCGCCTGGTGTCGGGGGTGAAGGTGGGAATTTTTGGCGTTGTGACACGGGCGCGGGCCAAACCGCTGACGGTGACGGATCCGGCCGAAGCCGCGCGAAAAGCCG
>JBBQIO010000807.1:0-2309 GCA_038325015.1 Polyangia bacterium | reverse complement strand
CCCCTTTTCAGGAAAGAAGGGCGCGGCATCGCGTTGACCCCCGACGGGGCGACACTGGCCGCGGAAATCGGCGCAGGTCTCGGTCAGATCGAAAGCGCGCTGCGCGTCCTGCGGATCGCGGCACGCAGCGAGCCGATCGTGCTGTCGGTCCTTCCGAACTTCCTCAATGCCTGGCTGCTGCCTCGACTTGCGCGGCTCGATGCCGAACTTCCCGATCTCGATCTGCGCCTGCACAGCAGCAGCGATCCGGTCGCTCTCGGTGCAGGCGGCGCGGATGCGGCGGTACGCCTCGGCCCGGGCCGCTGGACGGGCACGCGCGCTGAAAAACTGGCGGAGGAGTGGATCGTCCCCGTCTGCACGCCGGCCGAACTGGCGCGCGCCGGAACCATCGAGCACGGCGCGTGGCCGCACCGTCATCGGTTGATTCACAATAGTGTCGATCCGTGGACCTTGTGGGCCGATCAGGAACCGCCTGGCCTGGTCAAACGGCTGATGCTCGACGACGCGCTCGCCGCATTGCTCGCCGCCGAGAGCGGCCAGGGTCTGGCGCTGGTGCGCGCCAGCGTAGCGGCCGAGCGGCTCGCGCGCGGCGCCGTCGTGGAAGCCGGACCACGCCTGCCGTACCGCTACGCGTTTTATTTCGTCACGCCGCGACAGGTCGTGCGACCCGAAGTGGCGACGCCGCTCGATGCGCTGAAACGCTGGCTGCGGCGCGCGATGCGACGCAATGGGTAAACGACGATCCGCTCACCCGCTCAGCAGGCGATAAAAATAGGTGGTCGAGCACAGCCCGCCGTGCGGCAGCAGCGCATAGCCGGGGATCACGCCGCAGCGCTGCCATCCGAGCCGTGCATAGAGCCGCTCGGCATCGCCGCTGGCGGTGTCGAGCACCAGCAGCGACTTGCCGCACTCGCGCGCAAGCTGCTCGGCCGCATGCACCAGCGCTTCGCCGACTCCCTGTCGTCGAGCACTGCGCAGCACGAGCATCTTCGACAGGTCCGCGCGATGCGGTTGGTTTTCGGGTTGGTCCAGCACGAGCTGCACGGTTCCCACGATGCCGGCGGCGTCTTCGGCAACCAGCAGCGCGCGTTCACGGCGGGCTGCCGCGCCAGCCACGCTTTGCCAGAACGCCAGCGCCCTGGACATCGACAGAGGGTGCATGAAGCTGACCGATGCGCCCCCATCCACGCAATCGATCAGCAGTCGGGCCAGTGCTCGCAGCTGGGTGTCGGTCACTGTGGTCACTCGGCGGACACGCGCGGCGTGGGCCGAGGGGTCTATCGACATGTCATCTCCAGGAAGTGGGCGAGGTCGTGATCACGACCGCGTAGCGCGCGGATCTGCGAGTGGGGTTGCGGAAGCTCACCGGGCGGTCCAGCACAAAAGCGACGCAGTCCCCCGCACCGAGCCGATGACGGTCTTCTCCGACCGTGATGTCGATCGATCCATCCAGCACCCACACCTGCTGATGGATGTGCAGTTCCCGGGCGCCGCTCGTGTAGGCCACGCGCGCCTTGGGAGGGAAAGACACGTCGACGATCTGGATCGGCGACGCGACGCCGCTGGGCGATACGTTTTTTCGTACGTACCGGGAATGGGGATCTCGCCACGACGGTTGATCGGCCGAACGTGACACAGGATTCTTGGTCGGTTGGGGTGCCTCGAACAGCGACGCCAGCGAAACGTCGAGGCCGGTCGCCAGCTTCTCGAGCAGTACGGCGGTCGGGCTGCTTTCGCCGCGTTCGATCAGCGAGATCATCGAACGGCTGACCCCGCAATGCGCGGCTAGCGCATCGAGCGAGAGACCGCGTGCCGCGCGCAAATCCCGCACACGTTGTGCGATGCGATCGTTCAAGTCGGCCGGCGCTTGCTCCTTCATGATGGAGGAAGTGTCCAATATACTGGATGATTGGTCAATCGGCCGAAACGAAAGGGGCCGTCAGCGACGGCCCCTCGTTACCCAGAATGCGCGACCTTACTTGGTCGTCGTTTTCGTCGACGACGAAACGGTGGCGCCCGGCTTGCTCGCGTCGGTCGTCGAGGTCGAAGTCGAGGTCGAGACGGTGGCGCCCGGCTTGCTTGCGTCGGTAGCCGAGGTCGAGACGGTCGTGTTGGTCTTGGCGGTGTCGCTCACGGTCTTATGCACTTGCGTATGACGCTTCACCGCGCGTGCCTTGACGGGAGCCTGGGTCACGCCAGCCGCAGGGACGGCGGCCGTCGTCTCGCTCTTGTTCGACTTGGTTGTCGTTGTAGTAACGGCGTCCTGCGCAAATGCGCCAAACGCAGTGGTGGCCAAAGCGATGGCGACT
>JBBQIO010000806.1:0-2310 GCA_038325015.1 Polyangia bacterium | reverse complement strand
CCCGGCGTGGCCCTTCACCCAATGCCAGTGCACCTGGTGCAGCTTGAGCGCCTCGTCGAGCCGTTTCCACAGGTCGACGTTCTTGACCGGGCTCTTGTCGGCGGTGCGCCAGCCGTTGCGCTTCCAACTATGAATCCAGCTCATGATGCCGTTGCGCAGATACTGACTGTCGGTGTGCAGGTCGATGACGCAAGGCCGCTTGAGAGCCTCCAGCGCCGCAATCGCCGCCATCAATTCCATGCGGGTATTGGTGGGGTGCGGCTCGCCGCCGTTCAATTCCTTCTCGTGGTCGCCGAACGACAGGATCGCGGCCCAACCGCCTGGCCCGGGATTGCCGGAACAGGCGCCGTCGGTGTGAATGGTAACGCGCTGGTCGGTCATGTTTCGTTTTCTCGTCGCATGACCTTATCCGAAAACCGGCTTCCACTTTTCGGGATCATGCGAAACCATAATCGTCCGCGCTCTTCACCGACTGGTGGAAGCGCAGCTTGCGGAAATATTCCAGCGGATCCTTCGGCTTGACCAGAGCGCCTTCCGGCACCGCCAGCCAGTCCACCAGCCGCGTCAGCAGGAAGCGCATGGCAGCGCCCCGCGCCAGCACCGGCAGCGCCGCGTGCTCGGCGGCCGACAACGCCCGCACCTTGGCATAGGATTTCAGCAGCGCGCGTCCTTTGGTGACGTTGTAGGAATGATCCGGCTCGAAGCACCAGGCGTTCAGACAAATCGCGACGTCGTAGGCGAGCGTGTCGGTGCAGGCGAAATAGAAATCGATCAGTCCCGATAGCTGGTCGCCGAGAAAGAATACGTTGTCGGGAAACAAATCGGCGTGGATCACGCCATGGGGCAGATCGCGCGGCCAGGTTTTTTCCAGAACGTCGAGTTCCTTGACGATCTCATTGCACAAGCCCGGGCGCACGCTGTCGCCCCGCGCGCCGGCGTGCTCGTAGAGCGGACGCCAGCTGTCGATCGACAGCGCATTGGGCCGCCGCATCTTGAAATCGGCGCCGGCCAGATGCAGCCGCGCCAGGGCCTCGCCGACCGCGGCGCAATGGGCCGCGCTCGGCCGCCGCATCCACATGCCGTCGAGAAACGTCACCATCGCGGCGGGGCGGCCGGCGATCTCGCCCAGCATGCCGCCCTGCTTGTTCTTCACCGGCTGCGGGCAGGTGAGGCCCCGTGAGGCGAGATGCTCCATCAGGCCGAGGAAGAACGGCAGATCGGCTTTGGCGACGCGCTTCTCGTACAGCGTCAGGATGAAATGGCCGGCGCTGGTGTGCACCAGGAAATTCGAATTCTCCACGCCCTCGGCGATGCCCTTGTAGGAGAGCAGCTTGCCAAGATCGTAGCGGCCGAGGAATTCGTTGAGATCGTCCGCCGAGACGTCGGTATAGACGGCCATGGAAGCGTTACTCCGCCGCCTGGTTCTCCCGCAGCGGGCGGGGCAGCGGAAAGAACACCCCCTCCTCGGCGGCGGAAACCGTATCGACGCTCACGTCGTAGCGCGCCGCAAAAGCGTCGATGATCTCCTCGACAAGCACTTCGGGGGCCGAGGCGCCGGCGGTTATGCCGAGCCGCGCGATATTGCCGAACGCGCTCCAGTCGATATCGCTGGCACGCTGCACCAGCGCGGCATGCGGGCAGCCGGCGCGTTCGGCGACTTCCTTCAGCCGCTGCGAGTTCGACGAGTTCGGCGCGCCGACCACGATCATGGCGTCGACGACCGGCGCGACGCGCTTGACCGCTTCCTGGCGGTTGGTGGTGGCGTAGCAGATGTCTTCCTTGTGCGGCCCGACGATCGCCGGAAAACGGCGCTTGAGCAGGTCGACGATTTCCGCGGTGTCGTGAACCGACAGCGTGGTCTGCGTCACATAAGCCAACGCCTTGGCGTCGCGCGGCGAGAATTTCCCGGCGTCGGCCAGAGTTTCGATCAGGCTCACCGCCCCCGGGGGGAGCTGGCCCATGGTGCCGATCACCTCCGGGTGGCCGGCATGGCCGATCAGAACGATGTCGCGGCCGCGCCGGTGATGGATCTCGGCCTCGCGGTGCACCTTGGTCACCAAGGGACAGGTGGCGTCGAGCGCGAACAAATTGCGCTTTGCGGCTTCCTCCGGCACCGCCCGCGGCACGCCATGGGCCGAGAAGATGACCGGCGCGCCGGTATCGGGAACTTCGTCCAGTTCCTCGACGAAAATCGCGCCCTTGGCGCGCAGGCTCTCGACCACATAGCGGTTGTGCACGATCTCGTGCCGCACATAGACCGGGGGGCCGTACAGAGTGAGCGCGCGCTCGACCGATTCGATGGCTCGCACC
>JBBQIO010000805.1:0-2321 GCA_038325015.1 Polyangia bacterium | reverse complement strand
CGCGCCGCACCTCTGGCGCGGCTCGTTTGCCACTGGCGCCTGATCTGCAAGACAAGAGACGACCGCGGCGCATAGAGCGCCTCTCGGGAGTCGTCGGATGGCCAAAGCACCAAAAGTTCGCTACGCCGTGGTCGGGGCGGGCTGGATTTCGCAAGCCGTATTCATGCCCGGCGTCGAAGCAACCGGGAACAGCGAGCTGACCGCGCTCATCACCGGAGACCCACAAAAAGCCGCCGAGCTCGGCCGTAAATATTCGATCGAGCATTGCTACGACTACGAACAGTACGACGAATTCCTCCGCGCCGGCGTCGCCGACGCGGTCTATATCGCCACCCCCAACTGGGATCATGAAAGCTTCGCGATCCGTGCGCTCGACGCCGGGCTGCACGTTCTTTTGGAAAAACCGGTCGAAGTCTCGGTCGAGCGAACCGAGCGCGTCCTGGCTGCCGCGGAGAGCGCCAAGGTGCGTGGCATCCGCCTGATGGTCGCGTATCGCCTGCACTTCGAGCCCGGCACGCTCGACGCCATAGAGCGCGTACGCGCCGGCGAGATCGGCAATCCGGTGTTCTTCTCGTCGCAGTTTTCACAGCATGTCGCACCCAGCAACCATCGCGCGCAACATGGCTTCGACGCCGGGCCGGTACCCGACATGGGGCCGTATCCAATCAACGCCGCGCGGAATTTTTTCGGCGACGAGCCGATCGAGGTCGCCGCGCACGGCACCCGCCACCCCGAGGCGCAGCTCGGCGACTTCGATGACACGGTCGCGGTAACCTTGCGCTTCCCCAACGATCGACTCGCCGAGTTCGTGGTCAGCTATGCGGCGAGCTCGTTCGGCTCCTATCAGGTCGTCGGAAGCAAGGGCGTCCTGGAGATGGCGCCGGCCTACACGTTCCAGCGCGCGCTCGAGCAGCGGCTCACCATCGGCCAGGAAAAACCTAAGCACACCACGTTCGACGCCGTCGATCAGTTCGCCGGCGAGACGCACTATTTTTCCGAATGCGTGCTCAATCATCGCGATCCCGAGCCCGACGCCGAAGAGGGGCTGCTCGACGTGCGCGTGATCGAGGCGATCCGGCGGGCACTGCACAGCGGTACCGTGCAAAAGCTCGAGCCGTACCACCGGAAGACGAGCATCGCACCGCGCGCCCAACGGCAAAGCATCGCGGCGCGCAAACCGCCGGAGCTCATCAACGCAGCAGCGCCGGACGGAAAAAAATAGCGCGGTGGACGCTTCACACCGTCGCGTTACACCGCCGCTTCACACCGAATAGATCGCCTTTTGCTGCTGCAGCCGGGTGGTCACCGTTTTGAACGTGCTGATGAAGCTTGCGAAGCGGTCGGCCGCGGGTCGCTCGACCGTTTCGCTGGTGAAAAAGACCGCCACCGCCAACACTCCGTCGAAGTAGCTGCCACCCATCCCGAACACTGTTTTGATCGCATTGCGCTCGACAAACTCGCGCCCGGGAATCACGAAGCGGCCGCGCGTGTCGACCGCCGTGTCGGCGTCGGGCACGAAGAATTTACCGTTGTGTGCACCCAGCATGCGCACGGTCTCGGCTGCGAAATCGTCGTCGAGCTTGACCAGGTCGAGCTCGAGATCGGCGAGCAGCTTGGCGATCATCGGCGCCTCGGCCACCACGCTCTTGTCGAGCAGCGGAATCGCCAGGTGGCCGGCCGAGCGCGTGCGATCGTTCCACGCCTCCTCCCGGCCGCGCGTTCCGATGAGCGCCAGCACCGGCGTCTTCGGGGTTAGGCGAGCGTCGTCGGCGACCAGCCTTCGCGCCCACGCTTGCTCTTGGGCCGGCAACTGCTCAAAGGGCAGGACCAAGAAGACGCGCGCCAACACCAGTGACGGAAAGGTGTCGACGAAGGCTCCGACAAAATGCTGCGCGGAGTCCTCGACGGAGATCGGAACGTGCTCGCCGATCCGCTGTCGCAGCCCATCGATGCTCGTCCAGTCGGCGTCGGCAAAGCGCATGACACATCCCTATCACGTCGACGCCGCGACGTCAGCGCCGGGTTATTGGATGTACCGTTCACGCTGGGGTGGGACTACTTTCGTGCAGCCCAGGGCGTCACGATCAGCGATTCCCGCACGACGCGGCGACGCATTGCGTGACCAGGGCGCGTCTGGACCGTTTGTGCGAAAGCTGCAACCATGGATCTCGCATGACCCGCTCGTGGCTCGCGATTGCACTGATGGCGACGTTCGGCTGCGGTGGCGGCACCACGGGCAGTGGCACCACGGGCAATGGCACCACCGGTAGTGGCACCACGGGTAGTGGCACCACCGGCGGGCCTCCGCCCAGCAACCAGGA
>JBBQIO010000804.1:0-2321 GCA_038325015.1 Polyangia bacterium | reverse complement strand
GTGGCCGTTTCGGCAGCGTCAACGCGTCTCCCCGCGGCCGTTTCGCTACGAGAGATTCGGCGGCATCTTTCAGCTCCATCGACCGCGCGCGCTGATCTTTGTCGACCGCGATCGTGCCCGGCACCAGGGATACAAAGAGTCGACGCTGTGGAACGACGCCGAATCGCCCGCGCTCCTCGACGGCCTCCTGTCGGGGCCGCTCGAAGCCCATTTGCAGCTGACCAACCGCTGCGCGGCGGGGTGTACCGGCTGCTACACGGCGGCCACGCCGCAGGGCGCAGCCGGCGAATGGGATGAGCCGAAATGGCGCACGGCCATCGACGCGCTGGCTGCGCAGGGAGTCTTTCATCTCGCGCTCGGCGGCGGCGAATCGGCCCTCTTGCCCTGGCTCGGCGATCTGGCGCGCTATGCGCGGGAGCGCGGCATGGTCCCCAACCTGACCACTAGCGGGCTGTATTCCGACGAGGAGCTGACGCGCTTGGTCGGATGGGCGCCGCTGTTCGGGCAGATCAACGTGAGCATCGACGGCGTCGACGAGGACTACGCGCGGGTGCGCGGCTTCGACGGCTTCGCACAGGCCGATCGCGCAGTGGTCGCGCTGCGCAAGGTGCATCGCGACGTCGGCATCAACTGCGTCGTGACCGGCGCCAGCTTCGCCGGGTTAGCGCGCGTCTTTGCCTACGCGCGACGACGCAAGCTGCGCGAGGTCGAGCTCCTGCGCTTCAAGCCGTCGGGGCGCGGTAGCAGAGTCTACGAGGAGAAGCGCTGTACCGACGCGCAGCATCGCGCGCTTTTGCCGACCATTTTGCAGCTCTCGCGACGCCATCGTCTGCGGGTGCGCCTCGACTGCTCCTACACGCCGATGGTCGCGCACCACCGCGTCGCACCGGCGCTGATGCGCTGGTTGGCGATCTACGGATGCGCCGGCGGCGATCTGTTGATCGGCGCCAAGGCCACCGGCCAGCTCACCGCGTGCAGCTTCGCTCCTCCGGTCGACGCCAAGGTCGATGCCATCGGCGAGTACTGGAACTCCACCGACGCGTTCGGCCCGTTTCGACGCTGGCAGGAAGCGGCAGCCGAGCCGTGCCGCTCGTGCGACTACCTAGCGCTGTGCCGCGGTGGCTGTCGTGTGGTCAGCGATCACGTGGCGGGCGATCCCGCCATGCCGGATCCGGAATGTCCGCGCGTCGTCGACTGGCGCGCCGTCAATGCTCTGCCGTCGCCGCCGGAGCGGCGCAGCCTGCGCGTGGTCTCGTGACGCGGCCGCTGTTCGTGCTCTCGGACGCGACCGGCGAGACCGCCGAGAAAGTGGTGCGCGCGGCGCTCTTGCAGTTCTCGAGCACGCCCGTGACCTTGCGTATGTTCACGCGGGTGCGGCTCGAAGCCGAGATGCGGAGCATCATCGGCCGCGCCAAAGAGCAGGGCGCACTGGTGGTGTTCACCGTAGTGTCGACGGCGCATCGCGAGCTGTTGCGCCGACTGTGCGACGAAGAAAACGTCGATGCGGTCGACCTCATCGGCGCGCTGATGGCCAAGCTCACGGTCTATCTTGGGGCGCAGCCCAAGGGCGTTCCCGGCCTTTTGCACACGCTGGGCGACGAGTATTTCCGCCGCGTCGAGGCGGTCGAGTTCACGGTGCGCAACGACGACGGCCGCGAGCCACGCAATCTGCCCAAGGCGGACATGGTGCTGGTCGGCATCAGCCGCACATCGAAGACGCCTCTGTCGACCTTCCTGGCGCAAAAGGGCCACAAGGTGGCCAATGTGCCGCTCGTCCTCGGCATCGAGCCGCCGGTCGAGCTGTTTCAGATCGACCAGGAGAAGATCTTCGGACTGACCATCCGGGTCGAGGCGCTGCTATCGATTCGCCAAGCGCGCCTGAAGCATCTGGGAATGGGGGCGGACACAAATTATGCTCAAAAAAATCATATATTAGAAGAACTCGGGCAAGCGCAGGCTCTGTTCCGCAAGCACCCGAGCTGGCCGGTCATGGACATCACCGGCAAGGCCGTCGAGGAGACGGCAGCCGACATCCTGCGCCTGAAAAAAGATCGCGACACGCGGCGCGCAGAACGGCTGGCCGCAGCGAACGAAGCCGTCAACGGGACAGCAGGACCGCCAAAATAATCCCGAGCAGCGACAGAACCCCCAGCCCGAGCCCGACGGTCACCAGGCCGGTCTGCGCCGCGTCACGATCGAAGGTACGCAGCTCGCTCTCGAGCTGGACGATGGTCTCTTCGCGCTTGTGCACCGTGCGCCGCAAGCCGTCGATGCGCTCGTACAGATCGCGAAATTGATCGTGCGGCACGCGCTGCAGGTTG
>JBBQIO010000803.1:0-2322 GCA_038325015.1 Polyangia bacterium | reverse complement strand
CGTTGTACGCTAGAAGTCGAAACGGCAGGCTCATGTCGCTCATCGGACAACGCGTCGGTAACTACGAGATCAAGTCCAAGCTCGGCGAGGGCGGGATGGGCGTCGTGTATCTCGGCGAGCATCCGCTCATCGGCAAGCGCGTTGCCATCAAGGTCCTCCTCGAGGACTACGCCAACAACGACAGCGTCGTGTCGCGCTTCTTCAATGAAGCAAAAGCGGTCAACGACATCGGCCACGCCAACATCGTCGACATCATCGACTTCGGCAAGATGAAGTCGGAGGCCGGCGGGCAGGTCGTCTACTTCGTCATGGAGCTGCTCGCGGGCGACAGTCTGGCGACTCGCCTCGCGACCAAGCCGCCGTCGCTGCAAGAGACCCTGCACATCATTAAGCAGTGCTGCTCGGCGCTCGCCGCGAGCCACAAAAAGGGGATCATTCACCGCGATCTCAAGCCCGACAATCTTTACCTGTGCCCGCGCGGCGCCGACAAGAACTTCGTCAAGATTCTCGACTTCGGCATCGCCAAGCTGACCAAAGCCGGCAACGACAGCAACTCCAAGACGCGCACCGGCACGGTCATCGGCACGCCCTATTACATGAGCCCGGAACAGTGCGCGGGCCGCGGCAACATCGACCATCGCGCCGACGTCTATTCGCTGGGCGTCGTGATGTACGAGCTGGTGACCGGCCGGGTGCCGTTCACTGGCGAAGGCTTTGGCGACATCTTGGTCAAGCAGTTGACCGAGCAGCCGGAGCCACCGTCGAAGCTCAGACCGGATCTGCCGCCGGCGATCGAAGCGATGATCTTGCGCGCGATGGAGAAGGATAAAGAGAAGCGATTCCAGTCGATGGACGAGTTTTCGCTCGCGCTCGACGAGCCGCAAGCGTTTTTGGCGGGCAAGACGACGGGCGGGGATTTTGTGTTTCGGCCGCTGTTTCCCGACGAGCCGAGCCGCGTGGCGGCGCTGGCCAACAACGAATCGAGCGGGCTGCATCCGCTCGTCGCTCCTGCCAAGTCGCCGTCGGGCGCCCATCCGGTCGACCCGGGAAAACCGCGCACGACACTGTCGGGAGCGGCCTCCGAGCTTTCGGCCGACGGCCCCAAGCGGCGCACCTCGTCGCTGTTGGCCCTCGCGGTGCTCGCCACGTTGGGCGGTGGGGCCGGGCTGTACTTGTGGCGAAGCCACAGCGTCGCCGCGCAGGTCGTCGACGTGCCCAATCCGTCGTTGGTGCCGCCGGCGCCCGAGCAGATCTTAGTGCGCATCGTCTCTACACCTGCCGGCGCCGCCGTGACGCGTACCGATGGCAGCATCGCCGGCAAGACGCCGCTGGAGCTGCATCAGGTCAAGGGCTCGCCGGGGTTCGACGTGCAGCTTCGTTTGGCCGGTTACCGGACCGAGCAGATGTCGGTAACCACCGATATCAGCCAGCAGTTCTCGGTCGATCTGGCGATGCTCGAGGCGGTCGTGGTCGCACCCTCGACGCCGCCGGTGGTACCGAGTGGAACGACCGGCACCAAGCCGGGCAAAAAGAAGAAGAAGGTCAGCGACGACGAGGACAATCTCAAGACGTTGCCGCCCGAGTTTTAGCCGCTTTAGCCCCTCGCCTCGAAATCCGCCGGCCCATCTTCGAGCGCCGCATCGACCTCGATCGCCCGCTTGAGCTTCACCAAATAGTCAGTCCGCGAGACCTCGACCGCACCTAGGCGCATAAGGTGCGGATTGGGTACTTGGGCATCGAGCAGTGTGAATCCACACGCACGTAGGCGATTGACGAGGAAGGTGAGCGCCGCCTTGGAGGCATCGGGCCGGCGGTGAAACATCGACTCGCCGCCGAAGAAGCCGCCCAGCGTGACGCCGTACAGTCCGCCGACCAGCTCGTCCGCTTCCCAGACTTCGATGCTGTGGGCGTGCTTGCGTCGGTGGAGGTCTTCGTACGCGGCCAAAAAATCGGGCGAAATCCAGGTCGACTCGCGGCCCGGCGCTGGCGCGGCGCAGGCCGCCATGACGGCGGCAAACGCGCGATCGACCGAGAAGCGCCAGCCCGAGCGACGCACCGTGCGACCGATGGTGCGATGCGCGACGAACGTATCGAGGTCGAAGATCGCGCGCGGATTCGGAGACCACCAGGTGACCACCGGATCCGACGACCACGGGAAAATGCCCGCGCGATAGGCCGCGAGCACGAGGTCGGGATGGAGGCCGCCGCCGACGGCGACTAAGCCGTTTTCATCGGCCTTCTCAGGCCGAACCGGGAACTCACCGCCACGCCAGACCAGCACGGCGACAGGGTGACACGAGTGGCGCGACTTACGACTTTCGA
>JBBQIO010000802.1:0-2326 GCA_038325015.1 Polyangia bacterium | reverse complement strand
GGCGAAGAGGTCCTGCCCTTCACGGTCGATCTGGCCGGCAGCACCGCCAGTCAGCGCTGGGTGCGGTTTCGCGATGCGGTCTTCTCGCCGTCGCCGATTCCGTCGTCGCGGGCCGGGTTCACCTTTTCCGGAGGCGTCCTCGGCGGCGACGGTATGTTCATGTTTCGCCCGAGCTTGACGCTCGACGCACACGTGTCGCTCGAAGCGCATATCGGTGAATCGGTCGGCGCCGATGGATCGCTCCTTTTGTACGGGCTCGACACGGTCGGTTTGATCTGGCCGCAGGGTCCCTTCTGTCCGTTCGTCGCGCTCGGCGCCGGCGGCGCGACGGCATTTCCCAAAGTCAACGGCGTCACCCAGGCGACCCAGTCGCAGTGGGCGCTCGATGCCGGCGGCGGGGCCATGATCCTGTTCCGCAAGCGCATCACGCTGCGCTTCGATTTTCGCAACTACACGCTGTTCACGCCGAATGTCCGAACCAATCGCCAGGAGTATTCGGGCGGGTTGGCAGTGTACTTCTAATGGAGCTGCCGTCATGAAGCGCCTCGTCGGCTGCGTCGCTGTTCTTGCCGTGCTCGGTTCGGTCAGCGGCTGCGGACGCTATGCCGTTCGGCCCGACGAAAAAGAGTTCCTCGCCGATCGCATCATGCAGGCCGACTTCGACGAGCAGGAGGTCGCCTCGGACCAGCACATCTTGTCCAATCGCGAGGGCTCCCAAGGGGGCAACGGAGCAGGCGGGGGCGGATGCGGCTGCAACTGAGCTCTGGGATTCGGACACTCGTCGTGGCCGTCGCCCTCGGCGCGGCGCTGAACGCGCATGCCGAGGACCGCATCGAGATTGGCGCGTCGTATTTCGTCGAGCCCGCCGCCAAGCAGCGGCTCAGCATCGTCCATCCGCAGTTCGACGCGCACGTAGATGCGCATCCCGCGTTCTCGATCAACCTCGGTTACAACGCTGACGTCGTCACCGGGGCGACGCCGCGGATCTACGGCAAGCCAAATTCATCGGTCGACACGGTTTCACAGGCGACCAACTTCTCCGACGTGCGCCACGCGTTTCATGGCGGGGTCGAGCTGCGCCTGGGCCCCACCGAGCTCGACGCCGGCTACACCTACGCCTTCGAAAACGACTATCGCAGCCATGCCGTCGACGCCGCGGCCAAGATCGATCTGTGGGGCAAGAACACCACCTTCAAGCTGGCCTACGCCCACAACTTCGACAGCGTCTGCGACATCGACAACGCCGGCGCCACACCGCTCGAGCGCCGCGCGCTGGGCACCTCCACCGGCTGCTTCACCAAGACCATGGGCATCGTCTCGCATGGCGTGGCCATCGACGGTTACAGCGTCAGCTGGTACCAGGTGCTTTCGCCATTCATCACCAGCGAGGCGTCGGTCGGCCTCGAGGTGGTCAACGGGTTTCAGTCCAATCCGTATCGGCTAGTGCGGCTGTTTCAAGATACTGTCACTGCACAGGAGTCCGAACCCTATCTGCGCGAGCGGCTGTCGGTGCAAGAGCGGCTGCGCTTCGCCATTACCCGCATTCGCGCGGCGGTCGGCGCGGTCGGCCGCTACTACACCGACAGCTGGGGCATCAAGTCGCTGACCACGGAACTCTCGTATGACCAGTACCTGAAGCCATCATTGATGGTGCGTTTGCGGGGCCGCTTTTATCAGCAGGGGCGCGCGGTATTTTATCGCGACGCCGGCGAGCAGCTGAGCTACGAATCGGTCGGCCCTGTCGGCCACTACTTCACCGGCGATCGCGAGCTGTCGCCGTTCCGCGATTATTTGCTCGGCTTGAAGATCATGTACATGAGGAACGCCAACGAGCGGGGCAAAGTGTGGCGTGTGTTCGAGGCCATGGATGTGAACTTCAAGGCCGACGCGATCCACTACCAGACGCTGACGCCGCTGCCGCCGAACTACGCGCGCACGACCGACGGCCTGGTCAGCGCGCTGATCTTGCAGCTCAACGTTTCAGCCCGCTGGTAACTTCTGCGTCTAATTGTCGATGTTGTGCTTGCGCAGGAGCTTGTGCAGGTACTTGCGATCCATATCGGCCTCACGGGCGGCCCGAGACACATTGCCCTCGGCGCGGCGCATCAGCCAGGTCAGATAGCGGCGCTTGAAGTCGCTCTCGGACTGCTCTTTGTGGCCGCGGTAGGATAGCGACGGATCGAACGCCGTCGTATCGCTGCTCCCACTATGGGTCGTATGCATGGCTTCGTCGCCTGGCAGGGTGACCAGCCGCACCGGCTGCGCTCCGGGCGCCAGGTAGACGCCGCGCTCGAGCACGTTGCGCAGCTCGCGGACGTTGCCCGGC
>JBBQIO010000801.1:0-2344 GCA_038325015.1 Polyangia bacterium | reverse complement strand
GGTCTTTCTCGACAGCAACGATCGCGGCGCGGCCACCGGCCTCGCCGCCGCCGTCACCGACCCGGTCAACACCCGCGGCGCCTACAGCGACGGCGACGACGGCCGCCTCGACATCGCCAGCGCACCCAACCTCGAGGGCGCCTTTCGTACGCCGATGCTGCGCTGTGTCGGCAAACGCAAGACCTTCATGCACACCGGCCAGCTCAGCTCCCTCGACGATGTGGTCCGCTTCTTCACCCGCGGCGGCGATCCCTCCGGCTATCCCGGCCAGAGCGAGCTTGTGCCGCTCAACCTCACCGTCGAGGAACAGACAGCGCTGGTGGCCTTCCTCCATGCCCTCGACGGACCCGGTCCCGATTCCGCGCTCTTACAGACTGCACCATGACCCGCTTCGATTTTGACTACACCCATCCATGAGGTTGCCCATGCTGAAGCTTCGTCTGTTCGTGCTCGTGGCCGCTTTGTCTGGCTGCAGTGGCAGCACCAGCCATCCGCCCATCACCCCGGCCGATCCGCTCCCCGGCGTCGACAACGTGACCGGTGTCTATGACGTCGGCGGTGCGCTCCCGACGCTGCCGCACCTCGAGAACACAACCGGCGCGCTCGGCGACGACAGCGTGTCCATCACCTTCCAGCCGTTCGACAACGCGGTCGACTACCGCGTCTTCGTCTTGCCCGCTGACGGCGACGTCGACGCCAGCGCCGGCACCATCAAGAACGCAGTCTACCGCTGCTCCGGCAATCGCGAGATGCCCGAGACGGTGCTCGAGGATGCCATGGACACGGTGGGCATCGGCATCCGCACGCTCGTCGACAACCACAAAGTCGGCGGCTACACCCGCACGCTCGCCGACGCCACGTTGGGTTGGGTTTATAACAACCCGGGCGCCGATCGGGTCCCGGTCTATGCGCTTGGTGACCCGAGCGGCAAGGCCGAAAACACCTGCTGGATGGGCCGCTGGCGCGCCTCGCGCGTCAAGAAATACACCATCTCCGAGACCGAGCGCACGACGCTGCTCGCCGCGGGCTGGCGCGATGACGGCGTGGCCTTCTACGCTCCGACCGCTGGCGCAATCCAGATTCGCACCGCGGTCAACCGCGACGCACGCTTCTACTATCCCGATGGTCCCGAGGCTGCGGCGCACACCGCCGACATGCCCGAGGCAGCATTCACCGTGCACGCCACCAAGATACCCGAGACCGAGGCGCTCATGCGCGTCTTTTACGGCAACGCCTGCGCTCTTTCGCACGACGAGCTCGCCGTCGGCCAGACCTACTTCAACCGCATCCGCAAGCAGGGCTGGAGCCAGCCCGTTACCGAGCTACTGTGGAGCGGCATCAGCGCCCCGACCACGCTGGTCGTCGAGGCGCTCGACTCCGGCTGCCCGTATCCCGGCCGCGTCGCGGCGCAACCCATCGCCGCCGCCACCTTGCAAGCAGCGACCACCGGCGGCACCGTCGACTACCCCGCCGCCATCACCCTCGACGACGCACGCAACCCGACCACCCACGAGGTCTTCATCAACGGCCAGCACGATGCCGGCAACCGCCCACGCGCCATCGCCCGTGCTTTTTTGCGCGTCAGCCCGCGCCCGGCCCCGGCCATGGACTGGAGCGCCAACTTCAACGCCCCGCTCGCGCCGCTCACCGACGTGGATTGCGGCACGCCGAGCAAGAACTGCTTCCAGCAATTCCGCCAGACCTCAGCCGACTACGATGTCCTTTGGCACACCATCCAGACCGGCCAGCGCGCCATCGGCACCGTGATGGGCGAGCTGTGGGTCCGCTACGCCGATTGGGCCGCCGACACCAACGGCAAATTCCGCCTGACCCCGTCGCAGACCGCGACCATGTCGGCCGACAAATTCCTCCACGTCACCATGGAGGTCAACACCATCACCACCGGGCGCCGCTACCCGCAGATCATCGTCAGCGATCAGGCGGCACCGGTGCAGGACTTTTTGCCGATGGGCAACACCGTTGTCTTGCAGACGTTCCAGAACTGGCCCAACTCGTTCGAGCTCCAGGTTTGCGATCACCGGCCCTGGGACGTCAACAACCAGTGCCCGTACTTTGACCTCTTCCGCCGCATGTCGTCGACGGGAGAGCTGACCAGCCTGGCGCCAAACGACGAAGTCGGCGAGCACTCCGGCGCCGACCGACGGGCCCGCTTTGACCTCTATCTGTCGACGACGCGCGCCTATGTCCTGCTAGATCGCAAACCGTACGGCTGCGCTGATCTGCCGTCGGCGGGCGTGCCAAAAGGCACGGTCACTGTCACTTTTGCCGATGTGCTCTATCACTCCGCCGCCGACTTTCCGATCGGCTTTCACAAAGACCATCT
>JBBQIO010000800.1:0-2345 GCA_038325015.1 Polyangia bacterium | reverse complement strand
TGTCGAGACTGGCCACGCCCAAGACGAATCGAAGCCCAACGACCCCGGAACTTACCACGGGGTTCACGGCACTCTGATGACCGACTATCCAGGGGCGACCAGGTGATGCGCAACGCGTCCACGATTCTGTTGTTCTGCAATCTCGTCGGGCTGGGCGTCAGCTTCGACGCCACCGCCGCGCCCGCCGGCGTCTATGTCGATCCCGCGGCGCTCGAAGGACGACGCCATTTTCAGCAGGGCGTCGCGCTCTTCAATGACGGCAACTTCGACGGCGCGCTGGCCGAGTTCACGGCGTCGTATGACGCGCAGCAGATTCCCGAAGTCTTTTACAACATCGCGCTCTCGCAAAAAGCGCTGTTCCGCTACAGCGACGCGATCGCCTCCTTGCATCGCTATATCGAGCGCGCCTCGGGGCTCAGCGGCGCCAAACGTCGTGAGGTCGAGGCGCTGATCATCGACATGCAAGCGCTGCTCGCGCCGGTGAGCATCGAGGTCTCGGTCGCCGACGCGCGGGTCGCCGTCGACGGAAACGTCATCGGTTTGAGCCCGCTCGGGGCAGTGCAGATTGCCGGCGGCACGCACCGCCTCACGGTGACACTCGACGGTTACGACGCCGACGAGCGCACGCTCTTGGTCACGGCCGGCGCGCCCCTCGCCGTTCACGTCGTTCTCAAACGGACGGTCATCACCGGCAAGATTCAGCTCAGTGTCGTGCCGCACGAGGCCACAGTCCGCGTCGACAAACAGCCGGTCGCACTGCCCGCGCTGCTCGAACTCGAACGCGGCGGTCACACGGTCGTCGCGACCGCGCCGCACTATCGCACGCTGCGCACCGAGCTCGGCATCACCGGCGGACAGGAGCGCACCGTCGAGCTTCGGCTGGTCGCCGATCGACCGGGCGGGCACATATACGACAAATGGTATTTCTGGGTGCCCATTGTCGTCGTCGTCGGTGGTGCGCTGGGTCTCGGTCTGGGCATCGGCCTGCCCGACACCTCTCCTCTGAATGGCACCTTGCCGCCGCGTTCGCGAAAGCTGAATTAGGAGCGTTGTCCATGAAGTACGGGTCCAAGACTTTTTCGATCGCGCTTTGGGCCGCCAGCGCGCTGTGCGTCGGTGGCTGCCGCGTGCGCTCCGAGCTGGTCGTCGGGATGTCGACGGATCTGACGGCCGACAATCAGCTCGACACGATCACCTTCAGCGCGCTCAAAAACGGCGTCGACACCGTGGACTACACGTGGCACTTGAGCGACATCCCGTCGGGACAGTTCGAGCTCCCCGGATCGATCGGCCTTTACACCGACGACGGCTCAGAGCCACGCGTCAACTTGGTGGTCAAGGGCTTCCTCAAAGATCAGCTGGTCGTGTCGCGCGCGTCAGTGCTCTCGCTCTTGCACGGCGAGACACTGTTCACGCGGCTCGGCCTCGTCGGCGACTGCAACTCGGTCGACGGGCCGATCTGCGCCGACACCGAGGGTTGCGTCGAGGGCGTGTGCCGGACCAGCGCGGTCGACGCCCACACCCTGCCGACCTACTTCGCCAAGCTGTCGACCTGGAACGCGTGCGTCAGCGGACCGCACTGGATAGTCACGTCGACTGGCGCGGCGATGCCCTTTCACGCCGGCTCGTGCGATGCCGGCGAATATTGTCGCGAAGGCACCTGCTACAAGGCCGCGAGCTCGCAGCCGTCGCCCACGCCGCTCTGGGCCTCCGAGCTGACGCTGGTCACCAACAACTTGCGCGCGCTGTGGGGTCTGCCGGACGGCACGCAGGTTTTTGCCGTCGGTGACAGCGGCACGATCCTGCATCGCGCCGACGCCAATCCGACGGCCGACAGCACCTGGTTCGTCGAGACCACGCCAGTCACCGACAACCTGCGTGGCATCTGGGGCGTGGGCCTCGATGATGTCTACGCGGTCGGTCACAACGGCACGATCTTGCATCGCACCATCGCCACCGGGTGGGTCGCGGAGCCCAACCTGAGCGGCGCATCGTGGAGCGCCATTTGGGGCTCGCCGGGCAGGGGGGACGCGAGCACCGACGACGTTTGGGCCGCGGGGCACGACGCCAAAGGGCGGGCGCTCATCGGCCATCGTATCGCCGGCGCCTGGACCCAAGCATCGAGCGCGCCCGGCCAAGTGCTGCGCGCAGTGGGCGGCTCGTCGCCGCAGTCGGTGTGGCTGGCGGGCGCGCAGGGCACGCTGCTCGGAGGCGGCGTCAAGCAGCCGTTCACGATGGCGCAGTTTGCCGGCCAGGGTCCGGCCGTGGATCTGTACGGCGTGTGGTCGGACGCCGCCAACGATGTCTGGGTGGCTGGGCTGGGTGGACTCATTCTGCACAGCAAC
>JBBQIO010000799.1:0-2347 GCA_038325015.1 Polyangia bacterium | reverse complement strand
GAGTGCCTCGTAGGCGCGTCGAGCCGCCCACGCTGCCTCCTGGCTCTGACCGTTCTGTCGGCACCGAAGCGCGTAGGCAACCGCCGCTCCAGCATCCTCGCCCGACGCTTGCTCCGGCACCCACGGTCCGTCATCCTCTTGCGGGATCAACTCCATGCAGGCGTCGATGTTCGTCTGCACCTCCTCGTCCGACAGGCGGCTCCCCCCGAGGTCGTCCCACAGCAGCATGAGGCTGTGCCTCAGCGCCGTGGGTTCTCCCCTTCCGGCTCGCTCTGAAAAGGCGGTGTACGCGGGCAGTAGTCGCTCCGCGCATGCCGCAGCAAAGACCACTCGAAGGTCGCGAGGGAGACGCTCGAGCATCTTCACGAGCTGAGCTTCATCAAAGCGTAGAAGCGCGGTCATTGCGGCCATACCGCCGTCGTTGGACTCGTCAGCACACCGCCGCTCCCCTCGATGGCCGCGGCGCACTGCGGGCAAATGAGCCGCGTCACCGCCAACGACTGCGGCGCAGCTCCAAGTTCCGCTGCCTTCCCCAGCGCCGTGATCTCGGCGTGAGCCCCCGGCATCTTCCCGGCGATCTCCCCTGGTAGGAACACCGCCCGCTGGGCTGGTGACAGATCCCGAGCGCCTCCCGCGAGGATTCTGCCTGCGCTTGTGTCGAGAGCAGCGGTTGTTCGCATCCCTTGGGCGATGGGGTCGAGCGCACCGTGCACCTGCCGGGCAAGCTGCACACCACGCGGAGCACGTTTGTCACCGATCAGATCTATTCGGTGTCGTTCGGCTCGCTCGACGCGTCGGCCGCGATCATCGGTCGCGGGCGCTATCTGCCGCCCGATGCCTGGCAGTCGCTCGGGTTGCGCACGCGCAACGTGCTGTCGGCGAGCATCACGGTGCGGCGCATCCCGGCGACCAATCTGAGCTTCTGGCTGAGCGACTCCAAGGAGAGCGCCAGCGAGCGCAACTCCGACATCATCGCCATCGGCAAGCTCGACGTCACCGGCGAGCTCGACAAAGAGCAGGTGACCTACGTCGATCTCAACGACCTGGTCAAAGATACGGCGCGCCAGCCCGGCGTCTACGAGATCGCGCTCGAAGCCTCGATGGGCGACGACGTCACGGCTCCAGGCGATACAACGAGCGCCGACGAGTCAGCGTCGAACGGCGACGACGATGGCGACAGCTATCGGCAGCGCAACCGCGGCTCCAAACAGTCGGCGTCGGATGCGCGGCGCTTTCTCTATACCCACCTCAACCTGGTCGCCAAGAGCGAGGCCGCCGGCTCGGTGCGGGTGTGGGCGTTCGATCTCGATGCGCTCAATGCCGTCGGCGGCGTCAATGTCTCGCTGGTGGTGCCGTCGGGGCGAGTGCTGTCGACGTGCACGACCGATCGTCAGGGCAGCTGCCGGTTGACCGGTGTCGCGTCGACGGCCATCGACAAGACCGAGCCGATGGCGGTCATCGCGCGCAAGGGCGATGACACGTCTTATTTGCGCTTTTCGGACTTGCAGATCGAGCCCTCGACCAGCGTCTCGGGGCCGCCCTACCAAGCCGAGCGGCCGCTGCGCGCCGTGACCTATGCCGATCGTGGCGTGTACCGTCCGGGCGAGACCGCGCATGTGGTGGTCATCGTGCGCGACAAAAAGGTGCTGGCACCGGCCGCCGCGGTTTCGATTGAGGCGCACCTCCTCGACCCCAAGACGCAGCTCCTCCGCAAGCTCACCGCGGCCACCAACAAGGCCGGCCTGGTGGCGTTCGATCTGCCGTTCAGCGATTACGCCGATACCGGCCGCTATCAGCTCGAGCTCTACGTCGGCGACACGCTGCTCGGACAGACCGCGGTGCAGGTCGAAGAGTTCGTCCCCGAGCGGCTCAAGGCCGAGGTGGCGCCGAGTGGCAAGGCCAATGCCGAGCACAAGCTTGGCGAGGCCACCAACTTCCGCGTCTCGGCACATTATCTCTTCGGCGGCAGCGGCGAGGGGGCGAGCTACAAGCTGCACTGCGCCCTGACCTCGGGGTCGTTCACCTCCGAGAAATTCAACGACTACACATTTGATCCGCTGCACCTGGGCATCGGCGCCAAACGCGCCGCCGAGACCATCCCGGTCGACGACTTGACCGGCAAGCTGGGCAAAGGCGGCGTCGACACCGCCAGCTGTAAGGGCGTCGAGGTGACCGAGGACTTGACCGGCAAGCGCACGCTCGAGGCGCATCTGGCGGTGATGGAGTCGGGCTCGGGGCGGGCCACCGTGGCCAGCGGCAGCGCGGAAATTCATCCGGCGCCGTTTTATCTCGGCCTCAAGGCCTCGACGCAGACGCTGGTTGCGGCGCAGCCGGTCGACATCAAGGG
>JBBQIO010000798.1:0-2349 GCA_038325015.1 Polyangia bacterium | reverse complement strand
AGCGAACCACCGGCGTCGCTGCGGGCCATGCTGCAAGCGCGCCTCGAACGGCACACTCCGTTCGCTCGTCGTGTCCTTCGAGCGGCGAGCATTTTTGGTCAGAGCTTCTCCAGCGCCGGCGTCGCCGCGCTGCTGGATCCCGACCAGCAGCCCCAGCTGGAGCCCGCGCTGGCGGCGCTGGTGAGCGACGGGATCCTTGATGCGCGCGCCGGAGACCAGGCCTTTGCCTTTCGTCACGCATTGTGGCGCGACGCGGCCTACGCAACGCTCACCGGCGCCGACCGCGTGCTCGGCCACCGTCTCGCCGGCGCCTGGCTGCTTTCGCATGGGAGCGACGAGCCGCTGCGCCTCGCCGAGCAGTTCGAGCGCGGCGGCGAGCTGGAGCAGGCGATTCGATTTTATGCCCGCGCCGTCGAGCAATCTCTGGAAGGCGATGATTTTGCCGCTGCCATCAGTCGCGCCGATCGAGCTATCGCTTGCGGCGCCGTAGGCCCGATGCGCGGCCGTCTGCACCTGCTGGCGGCCGAGGCGCACGCCTGGCGCGGCGAGCATGCGCTGGTCACCGAACGCGCCCGCGAGGCGCTCGATCTCTTGGGCACGGGGCCTGACTGGCTCCATGCCGCGGGGCTGCTTGCCGACGCTGCGGGCAAGCTCGGCCAAGGGCTTCGTCTGGTCGAGCTGGCCGATTCGTTGCGCGCGCGCCCGCCTGACGACGCCGATATCCCGGCGCGGGTGCGCGTCGCTGCGCAGCTCTTGCTTGGTGGTCGGCCGACGCTGGCCGCATCCCTGTTCGCCGAGGCCGAGGCCGCCGCGCTGCCCGACCGTTCCGACATCGGTCCGGCGGCGCTCGCCTGGCTCAGTCATGGGCGCGCCGTGCAAGCGCTCTTCGTCGGTGACCTCGGCTCCTACGTCGCGCACAAGACGCAGGCCGTAGATCAGTTCGCCATCGCGCGCGACGAGCGCAACCAGTGCATGCAGCGGGTCAAGCTCGGCTACGCCTATGGTGAGATCGGCGACTACGCCCGGGCCGAGGAGACGCTGCGCGCGGCCATGAGCACGGCCATCCACATGGGCTTGCCGCAAGTGACGGCGCTGGCGCAGCACAATCTGGGGCGGGTGCTGGTGTGCCGCGGCTTGCTCGACGAGGCCGAGGCCATCGAACGCGAAGCTCTGCGCTTCTTCGAGCAGCACGGTGATCGCCGACTCGAAGCGGCATCGTTGATGTATCTGTCGCTCATCCTGGCGCGCCGCGGAAATCTCGCCGGCGCCGAAGAGACCGCGCGTCACAGCGTGGCCCGGGTCATGCCGAGCTCACCGGCGCATGCGCATGGGCTGGCGTACCTGAGCAGCGCCCAGCGTCTCCTCGGCGATACCGTCGCCGCGCTGCAAACCAGCCGCGCAGCGCTCACGTTGTTCAACGCCATCGGCGGCATGGATGAAGGCGAGTCGCAATTGCGTCTAGCCCACGTCGAGGCCCTTTACGCGGCTGGTGCGGCGACCGAAGCGCGCGCTCAACTGGTGATCGCCGTCAGCCGCCTCCATGATCGGGCGGCGCGCATGGTCGACGCCCATTCGCGCGCCAGCTTTCTCGAAGGGGTCGAGGAGAACGCACGGACACTCTCGTTGGCCGCGCGCTATTTGCCGGGTTGCGAGTAGCCCCATTTGCGCATCATGCCGGCGACCTCGCTGTTGCCCTCGGACGTGGCGCTGGTGAGCGCGGACAGTCGGCTGGGATCCCGCCACACCAAGACGCCGCCATCGTGCGCCAACACCGGCGGCTCGGGTGCGTCGAGCCAGGTCAGCTGGTCGACGGAAACATTTTGTTGGGCCGCTACGGTTTGCCGCTCTTGGCGGGGCCGATGCTCGGCGTTCAGCCGGCCGCGTGGCCGGTCGCTACATTCCATCAAGAGCCAAGCCGCTTAACAAAACCGTCCACCGAAACGGGTCAACTCCAAGGCGCAGCCACGGAGGCGCGTGCGCTCGCTCGAAAAATCACCCGGAGATCACCGCCTCAAGCTCTGCCGAGTTGACCGAAAAACCCTTAAAAACCCTTATCGGACCCTCATCGGCTCACGCCCCGTTCAATATCGCGCGACCACCGCGCAGTTCAAATGCCCTACACTCAGGTCCGCGCGCTGGCGGCGGGGGCGCTCGATCATCTGCACGCCAGAGCCGGCGCCCGGCGAGAAAACGGATCGCACTGATCGATTGATTCCGACTCGGTCAGTGTCCTCGCCAGACACGGTTTGGGATGCCAGTGTCCCCGCTGGACACATCCGCTGCCGAGCTCGCCAGAAATTCGCAGTTCCTGGGCATCATCGAGGCTGGCATTGCGGCTGCACCTTCCGC
>JBBQIO010000797.1:0-2357 GCA_038325015.1 Polyangia bacterium | reverse complement strand
ATCATGGGTGCGGACGTGGCTGATCCCCGGACCGTCATCGCGCACATCGACATGGACGCCTTCTACGCGTCCGTCGAGCTGCTGCGCTACCCGATGATCCGCGGCCTGGCCGCGGTCGTCGGCGGCGGACGACGCCACACGCCGGTGTTGCAGGACGACGGCACGCTGAAGTTCGCCACGCTCGAGGACTACGCCGGCCGCGGCGTCGTCACGACCTCGACCTACGAGGCGCGCGCCTTCGGCGTCTTCTCCGGCATGGGCATGATGAAGGCCGCCGCGCTCGCGCCGCACGCCATCCTGCTGCCGATGGATTTCGACAGCTACCGACTTTATTCGCGCAAGTTCAAGGCCGCGGTAGCCGAGCTGGCGCCGATCATCGAGGATCGCGGCATCGACGAGATCTACATGGATCTCACCGACATCCCCGGCATCCACGACGCCGTCGGCCATGACCCGCTCGGCGGCGTGCGCGCCTTCGCGCTGGAGATCAAGAACAACGTGCGCAAGGCGACCGGCCTCACCTGCTCGGTCGGCGTCACGCCCAACAAGCTGCTCTCGAAGATCGCCTCGGAACTCGACAAGCCCGACGGCCTGGCGATCGTCACGCGTGACGACGTCCCCGGGCGCATCTGGCCGCTGCCGGTGCGCCGCATCAACGGCATCGGCCCGAAGGCCGGCGCGCGCCTGGATGCTCTCGACATCCACACCATCGGCGAACTCGCCGCGCGCGACGTCGCCTGGCTGTGCCAGCACTTCACGCCCAACACCGCGCAGTGGCTGCACGACGCCGCGCACGGCATCGACGACCGGCCGGTCGTCACCAGCAGCGAGCCGGTGTCGATGAGCCGCGAGACGACCTTCGACCGCGACCTGCACGCCAGGCGCGACCGTGCCGAGCTGGGCGCGATCTTCACGCAGCTGTGCACCCAGGTCGCGGCCGACCTGGCGCGCAAGGGCTACGTCGGCCGCACCATCGGCATCAAGCTGCGCTTCGACGATTTCCGCACCGTCACGCGCGACCAGACGGTGACGCTCGCGACGGCCGACCCGGCCGAGATCCGCCAGCTCGCCGGCCTCTGCCTCAAGCGCGTCGACCTGACGCGGCGGCTACGCCTGCTGGGCGTGCGCGTGGGCGGCCTGTCGCGGCCCGGCGCGGTGGAGGCCAGTGGTGCGCGGCGGCCGGTGGCAGGGCCGAAAGTGGCGGCTACGTCGGTGTCTCGCAGGAGCACGCGCGGTGCAGGCATTGACGACCGGCCGGATGAACCTACTCTTTTCTGACATGCGAGGCGGCGAGGGAACGCGGCGCATCGCTCGACGTCCTGAGGGCGCGCTGGGAAGCGAAGTCGACGCGCGACGTTCGGAAGCCGGGGTGGACGGTGTGGTCGCGTCAACCCTTTGTCGGCCACTCGGTATTCGAGGGGTGCCCGATGGGGTGCTTCGATCGATTCGGCAAGAGCGAGACAATGCGCCCCGATGGTCGCGCGGTGCATATCGACGGCGAGCACGAATCGCTTTCGGGTGAGCGAAGTCTGCAAGCCCATGTTGAGATCTTTGGCCACACAGCGAACCACTGCGAGACAAGATATGAAGCGATGGATGCGAGGAACATTGATTGCAGTGAGCCTGCTCGCAGTTGCGTATCCCGCTTCCTGGATTGGCCTGCAGCACACTGATGCCTACTTGCTTGCTGATTCGTTCATTCGCAACAACGCCGAAGTGGCTAGCCGCATCGGAACTGTTCAAGCGGTGACGCTGCCCCTGTTCGGCACGTTTTCCATCGAGGTTTCGGGGGACACAGGCGGCGCCGTTTTCGAGCTGACCGTCGATGCCGAGCGTGGCCAAACAAAGGCAGTTGTGGATTTGCGCAAGCGTGGCGTCTGGGAGATCACGCAAGCGCGGCTCGTCAACTCCGCTGGAGAGATCACTCGATTGACACCTCCCCCTCCCCGAAAGTTAACGACCTGCAAATTCTGTTGTCATTCGCGAGGGTGTCGACCGCATCGCGCGACGGGTAATTCGAGGCGTCCGCGGGCCGGGCGGCAGTCACACACCGACGAATTCGCTCACCTGCCTGATGATGTTCATCGGTCTGACGCCGTACACCTCGTCGCTGCCACAACCTCGATCGATCCATTCCAGCGCCACCGCCTCATAGACGGGCAGCCAGCCGTCCCCGACGCGAAGTCGCAACGCAGGGTTCGGAAGGTAATAGCCCGTGCGGGTCCGCACCCACAGCTTGCGCGCCGGCCGATACGCACTGCCGCTCTCGGCGCGCGCGAGGACCTGGTTCACATACGCGCGCTTGCGGCGTTTGTCCGCCCACAGCCAGACGGGCAGAGCGACCAGCACGTCGTTCA
>JBBQIO010000796.1:0-2364 GCA_038325015.1 Polyangia bacterium | reverse complement strand
GAACCGTGCCGGTGAAGCCGTTGTTTTGTGCGGTGAAGGTGCCGATGTTAGCCATGATGTGTTTCCTTTCGGTGGTTCAAGGTCGCGCCCATCGCGGCCTTGTCGGTGAACCGAAGAGGCGAGGAACGGGCGGGTTGCATCGCGTAGCGGCTGCAACGCAGTGGAGGACCGGGAGGGCCAAAGAATTTGCCTCGCGAGGAAGGCACTAGTGCCGGGGAAATTGTTTGGACTGGACGGTTGCGGCCAGGAAGCCCGAGGCGCAGCCGGTGCCTTGCCAGGATTCACGACAAGCCAAGGCCGCCGTTGGGTGCGATCCCGACCGAAAGGCTCATGGCATCGGTCCCCGCACAGGACTTCACAGGCACGCATCCTGTCGCAGTCAAGGTCGGTTCCCACAAACAAGGAGATACGCTGCGGCTGCATCGGCGTCATGGAATCGATCGCGGCATGGTTGGTTCGGAAGCATGCGGTGGGTCTGTCGGAGGCCGCCGTCGATCCGGGCGACTTGCCCGCCAGCGTCGAGGACGGCGCGACATCGCACAACCGGTTGCAGCATGGCTCGTCGCATTCGAGCGCTCGGTTCTTGCGGTGGGGTGAGATTTTTTGAACTCGCTGTAGTGCCCTTGGATGTAAAAACGCGCGCGGCAAAACTGCCGCGCGCGTTCGCCAATGAATGCCCCGGCGGCCCAACGCCGGGGCGTGGTTCTATCCGGCTATTTCTGCCTCCGAATGCGTTTCGGCATGTGCTTCTTGCCTGAACATCGCGGGCAGCCAACCCGTACCCACGACCAGTTGCTCCGCATAGCCGGCCAACTCGTTCTTCTTGAGCCTGGACAGCCGCGCCGCATGATCGGGCGCGAACACCTGCACCGCCTCGATGACGTTGGCTTTCGACACGTGGGCGAAGTAGCCTTCGGCAGTCGGTGTCCACCACTGATGCATGTCGAGGCCCACGGCTCGCGCCAGCGCAGCGGCGGGCAGCGTGTCCTCGCGCGGCGTGATTGCGCCCACTGTGAGGGACACGCACACCGCCAACAACGACAGAAGTTCCTCCTGTGCCATCGTCAACAATTCCGCAAAGAGCGCGTCGGTGTCGGTGGACAGTCGTTGTGCCCATGCCTTGCGCACGTCGCGCAGACCGAGCGCTGCGGCGGACGTGAGCACGTCGGACGCGTAGGCATCGAATCGATCCTGCGGCGACGCGTTGATGTGGACCGGCTCGCCCGAGCCGTGGGCATCGCACACCACGCTGAGCGCGAGTCGATGCACTAGCGCCACCAGAGCGACCTGCGGATGGCGCGCGACCTCGGCTTGCAGTGCCGCCGTGCGATGCGCGCTCAAGCGGCGCGCAAGCTTCTCGGACATGCCGCGCGCGGCCGGTTCCGGCGCACCGTCGTGCACGTTGCTGCCAGCTTCCACGTTCGGCCGTTCCTGCGCACGCAACGCCTTGGCATCCGCTTCGCGCAGCAACCCGCGATGAATGGCGATCTCGCCGGTGTGATCGACAGTCACAATGGCTCCGGCGATCGCGCGCGTTTCAGGCGAGAAAAACAGCATCGAGCGCGCGATCGCATCCAGATCGCCGGCGAGCCGTTCGCTTTCCTCGTAGAGGGCTTGCGCCTCTTCTTCGGCAATGTCCTCCGCATCGTCGGCATGCAGCCGCTCTTCGATGGCCTGCTGCTGCGCTTCGAGCTTGGCGATGTGCTTGACCTCGGACTTGGTGGGTGTGCGCCGCTCGCGTGGGGCGCGCTCAAATCCCCGCAATTCAGCGCAGGTGATGCGCGGCGCCGTTTCCACCCATCCCCATCCCTCGGCGCGAACACGGTCGGCGATCGGGGCGAGTTGGTCACGCGCCAGCGACTCCAGCAACGCGGCGTGGGTCAGGTAGGCCTCGTGCGTATCCTCCGAGAACAAGTCGCGGCGCACGCCACCGCCTGCCGCCTCGTAGGCTGCGATGCCGACAAAGCGCGCCAGCGGGTCGCGCACGGCATCGATTTCGCGCGCGGTCAGGTGCTCTCGCAACGCTTGTGGGGTGCGCTTCCATTGCGGCGATTCATAGAAGGCCGCTTCCTGCGCTACGTGGTCGTCGGTGATGGCCACCGCCATCAACTGGTCGAGCGTGACCGCATCGGCGCGATAGTCGGCCAGCAAACGCGGCGAGACATTGGCCAGTTTCAGACGCCGCTGCACAACCAGCGGCGTCACACCAAAGTCCGCCGCGATGTCCTCGATCGGTCGGCCCTCGGTGATCAGCGCAGCGAACGCCTCGAACTGGTCGGCCGGATGCATTGCTTCGCGCTGCACATTCTCGGTCAGGCTGACCGTGCGTGCCGACGCATCGGGCACCAACAGGCAAGGCACGAC
>JBBQIO010000795.1:0-2366 GCA_038325015.1 Polyangia bacterium | reverse complement strand
CGGCCGACCTGGGCGTCCAAGTGGTGGACATCGCGCAGACGCTGCAGCTTTTGATCGGCGGCTTGAAGGTGTCGAACTATGCCGAAGGCGGCGAGGACTACGACGTGCGCGTGCGCGCCGAGCGTCGCTACCGGGCGGATGCCGAGGGGCTGGCGCTGGTCACGGTTCCCTCTTCGCGCTACGGCTCGGTGCCGCTGCGCGCCGTGGTCGATCTGAAGCAGGCGACCGGCCCGGCGACGATCAACCGCATCAATCGGCAGCGTCAGGTCGGCGTGCAATCCAACGTTGCGCCCGGCTTCGGCGAGAGCGATGTGCAGACTGCGCTCGAGAAGATCATCGCCGACCAGCACTTGCCGGCGTCGTACCAGGTGCTGGCGCAAGGGCGGACCAAGGAGACCGGCAAAGCGGCCAAGAACTTCATTCTGGCCTTTTTGCTGTCGTTCATCTTCATGTATCTCGTTTTGGCAGCGCAGTTCGAATCGTGGCTGCATCCTATTACTATTTTGCTTTGCTTGCCTTTGACAATACCGTTTGCATTTATTTCATTGCTGATTTTTCATCAGTCGCTCAACATCTTCACCGCGCTCGGCCTCTTGGTGCTGTTCGGCGTGGTCAAGAAGAACTCGATTCTGCAGGTCGACCACACCAATACCCTGCGCAAGAGCGGCATGCCCAAGCTGCAGGCTATTTTGCAGGCCAACAAAGACCGATTGCGGCCGATCTTGATGACCACCGTGGCCTTCGTCGCCGGCATGATTCCGCTTGCCCTGTCGCGCGGCATCGGTTCGGGTCAGGCGCAGGCCACCGGCGGCATCGTCATCGGCGGACAGACGCTGTCGCTGCTCTTAACCCTGTTGGCGACGCCGGTCGCCTATTCGCTGTTCGACGACGCATCGAGCTTCATCGCGCGCATCACAAAAAGGCGCCGTCAAATCGACCATGGAGCGGCCGACCTCGAGGCCATGTTGGGCGAGCCTTTGGTCGACGACCACCGCGAGCCAACGTCCAAAGCGAGCTAGACCAGGTCGACTCAGGTCCGGCTCACAGCCGCAACGTCGAAATGTATTTGGCCAGCTCGTCGTATTGCCCGCCTTCGTTGGCGTAAGTGGCAAAGCTCTTGGCCGCCGAAAACCATTCCAACGTCGTGGCGCGCACGCGGCTGAGCGCGGCCGTGACATCCGCGGTCACGATCGGCCGAACCGCGCCGCCTCGCAGCGACTCGTAGAGCGCCGCCTCGGTGCCGATCTCGACCAGATGCTCGAGGTCGGCGCCGGAGTAGAGATCGGTTCTGCGCGCGATCGCCGTGAAGTCCATCTCGGCGACGGGACGACCGGCGAGCTTGAGCTTTAAGATTTCGACGCGCGCCCGCAGATCCGGGGGCGGCACGAACAGCACCTCACCGAAGCGCCCCGGTCGACGAAACGCCGGGTCGACGTCCCACGGCGCATTGGTCGCGCCGAGCACCAGGACGCCTTCGTTCTGCCCATTGGCCCCGTCGAGCTCGGACAAGAACTGCGTGACCAGCGTTCGATAGCTCTCGTGGCGCACCCCGGAGCGCTTGCCGCCGAGCGCGTCGACCTCATCGAAAAACAGCACGGTCGGCGTCTGCGCGCGCGCCGAGCGAAACAGCTCGTGCAGCTTCTTTTCCGACTGCCCGAGCCACATGTCGAGGATCTCGTCGATGCCCACGGCGATGAAGCGCAGCCCAGCTTCGCCGGCGGTGGCGCGCGCCAAGAACGTCTTGCCGCAGCCGGGCGGCCCGTAAAACAAGAGGCCGCCGCCGGTGCGCTTACCGAAGGCCTTATAGACGTCCGGCCGCTTGAGCGGATGCAGGATGCGCAGCCGGATGCGCTCTTTGAGCTCATCGAGCCCGCCGACGTCGGCGAAGGTGACCGGCTTGTCACGCGTTTCGGGGGTCGCCACGACCGGCGTCGGATCGCCACTGGCGACCAACCGAATGCGCGCCCGCGGATCGTGCTCGGCGCGGCCCAGCCGGTCGCGCAGCTCGGCGTCGGCCAGGCGGACATCGAGCGCCACCGCGCGATCGTAATGCGCCAGCGCGTCGGCGTACTGCCCGTCGTCGAAGAGCCCGCGCGCGCAACCGAGGAGCGCCGCCGCATCGGCCGGCGCACCGGCCAAGATCTGTCGATAATGAGCCAGCGCGTCGCCGTGTCGGCCGGCGCGCGACAGCGCCTCGGCGAGCTGACGACGGAGCGGGAGATTTTCGGGAAGCGCGGCAACCGCCTGTTCGAGCGCTGCCAAATCGTCGGGCATGGATCAGGGTCCTTTCGTCGATTCCAACATCCGCACCGCCGTCTCCTCGACGAGGAGCGCGGCCCGCGCGGCAAACAGATCGCGCTCCATCC
>JBBQIO010000794.1:0-2369 GCA_038325015.1 Polyangia bacterium | reverse complement strand
CTGGTGGCGAACGCCAAAGAGGGCCTCGCCTTCAGCATGAATCGCGAGCGCAACATTGGACGCGACTCGATTGACGAATCGATGGAAGAAGAGATCTTCTCCACCGAGCTTCGTCTTCGTGATCGCGAGAAGTTCTTACTGGGCAAGATCGACGAATCGCTGCGCCGCCTCGACGAGGGCGTGAGCGACGACTGCGAAGATTGCGGCGAGTCGATCGGCGTCAAGCGCCTGTTGGCTCGTCCGGTCACCACGCTCTGCATCGACTGCAAAGAAGAGCGCGAAAAGGAGGAGCAGTCGCAAGCCAGTGATGGCCGCGGCGTGCTCCGTGAGGGCGGCGACGCATTGAGTGACGAGGGCGGCTCTGGCCACGCGTCGTCTGACGATTAACGGTCGCCTGTTCTTCCGCCCGTCGGCCCACCGATTGACGCTGAAAAATTGTGCTCCCCGTCCTTTTGCGGGTAGGGTTTGCCGTGTTACGATGAAAACGCCCGGTACGAGGCCGGCTGCTCGGCATGGCTGACTCCCCGCGATATCGCATAACGGACAAGATCGATGCCGGCGGCATGGCCGAGGTCTATCGCGGCATTGCCGAGAGCGCGGTCGGCGGCATCAAGAAAGCCGTCGCGATCAAGCGCATCCTGCCGAGCCTCACCAAGAACAAGAAGTTCGTCTCGATGTTCCTCGACGAGGCGCGCGTCACGATGCACCTGCAGCACGCCAACATCGTCGGCGTGTTCGACATCGGAATGGCCGACACGGCCTACTTCATCGTCATGGAGTTCGTCGACGGGGCGAACCTCAAGTCGATCATCGAGTCGATGCGCCGGCAGGGAAAGCGGCTGCCGGTTGCAGTCACGCTGTACCTCCTCATGGAGGTCTGTAAGGGGCTGCAGTACGCCCATGACGCGACCGATCCCGAGACCGGACGCGAGCTGCAGATCGTTCACCGCGACATTTCGCCGCCCAACATTTTGGTGTCCAAGCGCGGTGAGGTGAAGCTGGTCGACTTTGGGTTGGCCAAGGCGACGTCGCAGCTCGAGTCGACCGACCCGGGGGTGGTCAAGGGCAAGTTCAGCTATCTGTCGCCCGAGGCGGCGTCCGGAAAAGACGTCGACCGGCGCGCCGACGTGTTCGCCTGCGGCATCCTTTTGTACGAGCTCTTGACCGGCAAGCGACTGTTTTACGGCGAGACCGACTATCAGACCGTCGAGCTGGTGAGACAGGCCAAGGTGCCGTCGATCGCGACGCAGAACACCGACGTACAGCCGGAGCTCGAGCAGATTGTCCGCAAGGCGCTGGCCCGCGATCTGGGCGCACGCTATCAGTCCGCCGCCGATCTGCAGGACGCGCTGGCGCAGCATCTTTTTTCGCAGCGGCTCAAGGTCACGTCGCGCGACATCGAACACCTTTTGGCCAGCGTGCTGCGCGAAAAGCAGACGCACCCCGAGGGCATCAAGCCGATCGGCAACCTGATCGACACGTTGATCAGCGAAGAGATGCTCAAGTTCACGTCCATCGACAACCTGAGCAACCCGAGCATCGCCAAGCCGTCGCCCTCGCCCACCGACTCGGGAAATGCGCCACTCGACCCGGGATTGTTCGTCGACACGCGCGGCTGGGCCGACGACCTGGCGCCCAAGACCGGGGCCAACCGAACCCTGAAAAAGAAGCGCAAAGACAAAGACGATCCGTCGGGTGTGATCTCGACCGGCCTCGAAGATTTGCTCGAGGGCGACGGCAGCGGCAATCAGACCGCCCTGTCGGCCAGCGGCTCGCGCCCGGCGGCCAACTCGCCTGACTCATCGGGTACGCGGCTTTCGCTCGTGTGGATCGCGATCCTGATCGGCGCGGTCATCCTGGGCGGGACGGTCGCCGCCGTCCTCCTTCTGCACAGCGGACATTAGGCTCCGCGGGCCCTTAGCTCCGGCGACGCATGGCCAGCCACAACATGACCTCGACGTGGGGCCCGCAGCCGCGGGTCCTGTGCATCGTTTTGGCCGGCGGCGAGGGGCGGCGATTGTGGCCGTTGACCGCCGACCGCGCCAAGCCAGCGGTGCCGATCGCAGGGCGCTATCGGCTGATCGATTTTGTACTGTCGAACTTCGTCAACTCCGGCTTTCTCAAGATCAAGGTGTTGACGCAGTACAAGTCGGACTCGCTCAACACGCACATCGCGCGCGGCTGGCGCCTGCCGGCGTTTCTCGATCTGTACGTCGAGGCGGTGCCGGCGCAGCAGCGCACCGGACCGACCTGGTTTCGTGGGTCGGCCGACGCGCTGTTCCAGTCGCTCAACGTGATCACCGACGACCAGCCCGACTATGTCTGCGTCTTCGGCGGCGACCATCTTTACAAGATGGACGTGCAGCAGA
>JBBQIO010000793.1:0-2371 GCA_038325015.1 Polyangia bacterium | reverse complement strand
ATCGGCGACCGGACTGACGCCGACCAGGACGACGAGGATCAGGACGAGAACCAGGACGGCGAGCAGGATCAGTCCGGCGCCGAGGGCCAGCCCGATGGCGACGCCCAGCAGGACATGAGCATGGAGCAGGCGGAAGCCTCTGCGGAGGATGCCGCCGAGAGCGCCGAAGCTGCGCAGTCGTCGTCCAGCGACACGTTCGAAGACAGCGAAATGGGCGACGACGAGACGCCCGGCGATACCACGCGTCCGCCGATGCGCGGCGGCAACGAGCCGCGTGGCCCTGAGTATCATGCCTTCGCGCCGAAATTCGACGAGGTGGTCAATGCCGAGGACCTCTGCGATCCGGAAGAGCTGGAGCGGCTGCGCGCCTATCTCGACAAGCAGCTCGCGCACCTGCAGGGCGTGGTCGCTCGCCTTGCCAACCGCCTGCAACGCAAATTGATGGCGCAGCAGAACCGCGCCTGGGATTTCGACCTCGAGGAGGGCATTCTCGACCCGGCGCGCCTGTCGCGTGTCGTCACCGATCCGATGCATCCGCTCTCGTTCATGCACGAGAAGGAGGCGACGTTCCGCGACACTGTCGTCACGCTGCTGCTCGACAATTCCGGCTCGATGCGTGGCCGGCCGATCACGGTGGCGGCGACCTGCGCCGACATCCTCGCGCGCACGCTAGAGCGCTGCGGCGTGAAGTTCGAGATCCTCGGCTTCACCACCCGTGCGTGGAAGGGCGGGCAGTCGCGCGAAGCGTGGCTTGCCGCCGGCAAGCCGGGCGGTCCCGGTCGCCTCAACGACCTGCGCCACATCGTCTACAAGTCCGCGGATGCTCCGTGGCGCCGTGCGCGAAAGAATCTCGGCTTGATGATGCGCGAAGGCCTGTTGAAGGAGAACAACGACGGCGAGGCGCTCGACTGGGCGCACACGCGTCTGCTCGGCCGGCCCGAGCAGCGGCGCATCCTGATGATGATCTCCGACGGCGCGCCGGTCGACGACTCGACGCTGTCGGTCAATCCCGGCAACTATCTCGAGCGGCACCTGCGTCACATCATCGAAGAGATCGAGACGCGCAGCCCGGTGCAGCTGATCGCCATCGGCATCGGCCATGACGTGACGCGCTACTATCGCCGCGCCGTGACGATCGTCGATGCCGAGGAACTCGGCGGCGCGATCACCGACAAGCTTGCCGAACTGTTCAGCGAAAACGTCGAGCCGGTCACGCGCGTGGCCTCCGGTCACAGAAGCCGCCTGCATTGACGGCGATGCTGTTGCTACGACCCATGTCATCGTCATGCCCGGCCATGACGATCTGGGGCAAACACGTGCCCACCATTGCTTGCGGCACGTTTGTGTTGGCAGCGCTTCTCATCTTTGCATCACATGCACCCGCTCGCGCGCAGACTCCCACAACCGTCGCGCCCGTCAGCGTAAAAGTCGACGCCCGTCCGCTTGAAGCCTTCGATCTGCGCGACCGCACGCACCGCCGCTTCGGTCAGCTCGAGTTTCGCTCGGGGCTGATCCTCACCTCGTCGTTCAAGATGTTTGGCGGGCTGTCGGCATTTCGTCTGGATGCGAAGGGCGAAGGGTTCATCGCCATGAACGACAAGGGCGACTGGTTCACCGGTCGCCTCGTCTACGATGGCAAGGCGCTGACCGGTCTTGCCGACGTCCAGTCGGCGCCGATGCTGGGCGTAGACGGCAAGCCGATCACGACGAAGAAAATATTCGACAGCGAGTCGCTCGCCGTCGACGGCACGACGCTTTATGTCGGCATCGAGCGCGCCAATCGCATCCTGAAGTTCGATTTTCGCCAGGGTGGCATCTTGTCGTTCGGCGAGGAGATTCCGGTGCCGCCCGCCTTGCGGCGGCTGCCTTTCAACAAGGGCGTGGAGGGACTCGTGTTCGTGCCGAAGGGCATGCCGCTCGAAGGCACGCTGATTGTCGTGTCCGAGCGGGGCCTGGACGCAGCCGGCAACCTGATCGCGTTTCTGATCGGCGGACCAAAGCCCGGACAGTTCACGATCCGCCGCACCAACGAGTTCGACATCAGCGACGCGGCGCTGCTGCCCTCCGGCGAACTGCTGATCCTCGAGCGAAAGTTTTCGCTGCTTGCAGGCGTCGGCATCCGCATCCGGAAAATTCCGCTGCGCGCGATTGCGCCGGGCGCGCTGGTCGACGGGCCGTCGATCTTCGATGCCGATCTCGGCTACGAGATCGACAACATGGAGGGCCTCGACGTCCACCGCACAGCCGATGGCGACCTCGTGCTGACGATGGTGTCGGACGACAATTTTTCACTGCTGCAGCGGACGTTGCTGCTGCAGTTCACGCTGGTGGAGTAGCGCAACGCGCTCCAGCTTGTAGCCCGGATGAAGCG
>JBBQIO010000792.1:0-2374 GCA_038325015.1 Polyangia bacterium | reverse complement strand
TGGGGTTCGGCTTCGAGGTCGTCGGCGACTCTCAACTCGAGCGCTTCAGGGCCGACCCCGACAACCGCGGCAAAGTGCTCGAGAGCGGACTGTGGCGCTACACGCGGCATCCGAATGATTTCGGGGACGCCACGATGTGGTGGGGTGTGTATGTCATGGCGGCGTCGACGCCGGGCGGATGGCTCACCGTGCTGAGCCCGTCCCTCATGACGCTGTTACTGGTGCGCGTGTCCGGCGTGACGCTGCTCGAGGACGGCCTGAAAGCCTCGAAGCCCGGCTACCGCGCATACATTGCGCGCACGCCGGCTTTCTTCCCCTGGTTTCCGCGCGCGCCGAGATGAGGTCTTGAAGCACACTCACCTGGTCAATTACGCGCTCTACCAAGCCGGATGGTTCGCCTGCGTGCTTGGCGCAGCGTCGCATCGTCCGTGGATCGGGTTCCTCATTGCGGTGATCCTGATCGGCGTGCATCTGACACGGTCTCTCGAACGGTCCCTCGAAGTCCGGCTTGTGGTCATGGCCACCGCCGTCGGACTCGTCGTGGAGACGGTTCAGATCGCGACAGGCACGTACCGCTTCTCGTCGGGGACGGTGAACGACGCGCTTCCCCCGCCATGGCTGTTGGCCATGTGGGCCCAGTTCGCGACAACGTTTCGATTCAGCCTGCGCCGCGTCATCAGGCGGCCTCTGTACGCCGCGCTGTTCGGCGCGGCCGGCGGCCCGATCGCATTCCTCGCGGGCGAACGCCTGGGCGCGATCACTTTGCTGCCCCCGCTCATGCCCAGCCTGCTCCGCCTCTCCATCAATTGGGCCATCGCATTGGTCGTGTGTGCGGCCGTCGTGCGCCGAGTCACGCCGGAACCGGACGTTCCCCGTTACCGCACGGCCCAATCTGATGACTACCTGAATATGGGGTGATGACAGTGATCACGATCCTTGGTGCCGGCGGTTACCGGGTCGAGCGTGGTGGACCTGCTCGTTGGCCTCAAATACGACCTGGGGGTCTGGCAGGACCTCTGGCCCCGGATCATGGCCAACACCATCGAAGCCTGCAAACGGGCGCAGGCGAGACTGATCTTCTTCGACAACAACCGGTGCGCGACGACGGCACCCTCGACAGCTGGTGTACGCTGTGCAGCTTACGGAGGATGCATGACGGACCACGTGCTCAGCGCGACACTCAACGGCGTGCTGACGCTCACCCTGAATCGGCCGGAGAAAAAGAACGCGCTGACGCGGGCGATGTATCAGGCGCTCGCCGACGGCATCAACGGGGCCGAGCACGATCACGACGTCCGCTGCGTGCTGATTCAGGCGGCAGGCGATGTGTTCACGGCCGGCAACGACCTGGGCGATTTCGCCGCGGCCAGCACGAGCGATCCGGCGGCAGAGGCGTCGCGTAGCCGCGGCAATCCGCTGCTGAACGCGTTGGCCAAGGCCACGACACCGATCGTCGCGGCGGTGAACGGTCGCGCCGTGGGCATCGGGACCACGATGCTCCTGCATTGCGATCTCGTCTTCGTCTCAGACGATGCGGTCCTCACCACGCCGTTTGTGAATCTCGCGCTGGTGCCGGAGGCGGCCTCGAGCCTGACGCTGCCCGCGCGGATCGGTCACGTGCGCGCGTTCTCGATGTTCGTGCTCGGCGAGGCCGTGGACGCCAGGAAAGCCGTCGACTGGGGCATCGCCAACGCCGCGTGTCCACGCGCAGAGCTGCACACCAGGGCCCGCGGCGCCGCCGAAGCCATCGCGGCCCGGCCCGCGTCCGCCGTCACGTTGACCAAGGCGTTGATGCGCGACCCCGCGGCGCTGGCCGAGCGGATGGCGCGCGAGGGCGTCCACTTCGCCGCGCAGTTGAAGTCGGCCGAGGCCAGGGAAGCGTTCGCCGCCTTCGCCGAGAAGCGCGCGCCGAATTTCTCCGACGTGAGGCCGGCATGAACCGCATCACGTCGGCGTCCAGCGCGTTCACGCCCACAAGCGAGGTGGTCGCGTGCCACGACCTGTCGGAAGCCACCACGGGAGGCCACGCGTGAACACTCCTGCCAGAGCACTCGCCGACACCTTCCTCCACGCCGAGGGCGAGCGGGATTTCGAGAAGTACCGTGTCGATGCGTCCGTCCCCCTGATGTCCGATTTCTTCGTCCCCGAGAGCTCTGCCCCGCCGCCGGGCGTAACGGTCACCGAACGCTGATCCGTTCGAGGCGGTCATCAAGGCCAACGGCGACCTCATAGCCGCGTGTGAAGGCTGTCGATCCACAGAGGTTGGCTCAACGACCCAGTCTTCAGGACCTAGAGCTTCACCCGCGATGAGCCCAAGCCGAGGCGCACCATCTCACGTGCCGCGTCGGCCGCGGAACCGTCCGCAAGTCTGTCG
>JBBQIO010000791.1:0-2378 GCA_038325015.1 Polyangia bacterium | reverse complement strand
CACCGGCGAGATCGGCGGCCGGCTCGCTGAAATCGGCGGCCGGCAGCGCGAGGTCGGCCGCGAGAAGATCACCACCGAGGTCGGAGTTGCCGGCGCCGGCCAGGTCGAGCTTGGGGTCGACGCCCGAGGGTCGAAGGTCCGGCGCGCCCGCGCTCTGCGAGACAGGCACTGCGCAACCGGCGCCAGCACAGCCAGCGACGAATATCCACACGAGCCAAGGCTTCGCTACACCCACCACCTGCGTATCCTACGCGCGACTGCGCCTTACGTCGCATTTTTTCTAGCCCAATGTGCGCTACGGCACTGGCATCATCCGGCCATGGATCTGCCCGCGGACAGCATTGTGCCTGCACATCTCGTCGAGATGGTGCGTCGGCGCGGCCACGCGGTGCTGGCGCCGGCGGGCTTGGCGGCGCAGGTCGGCACGACGCTGCGCACTCTGGATGCACTGCGCGCCAGTTGGGGCCGGCTGCCGGCCGACCGCTATCTGCGCGATGGCGGCCACTATCGGCGGCGCCGTCACGCCTCTTTCGTCGTCGACGGTGCTGACGTCGCGCAGGCACCTCATCGAGCGCACTGGCAGCCGGTCGAATACAACGCGCTCCACGGCGGGCTCGAGCGCTGGTTCGAGCCCATCGAGCCGGCTGTCGTCGCCGAGCCGGTGTGGGCGACGCTGCTCGGCGCGCTGGCGACAACGTTCTCGCAGGTCAGCGCTACGCGTGTGCACCCCTGGTTCGTCGAAGCGCATCAGTTCCGCATCGACACCACCGACGGAATCGGCCGCCCCACGCCCGAGGGCGCGCACCGCGACGGAGTCGACTTCGTGGTGGTGGCACTGGTCGACCGGCACGAAGTCAAAGGCGGCGAGACGCGCGTCTTTGACGCCAGCGGCCCGAACGGCATCCGCTTCACGCTGACCGCGCCCTGGTCGACGCTACTCATCGACGACGCGCGCGTGGTCCACGAGACCACACCGATTCAGCCGACGGGCGCCGGAATCGGCCACCGCGACACCTTGGTGCTGACCTACCGCAAGGGCGGATTCCAGGGGCCAACTTGAAGTAAATGTATTTACCCGCGTCGCCGTCGTTGCGACCGTCTGCTGCCGAGCCTGCGGCCAGACGGCGAGCGGCTCTTTAAAAAAAGAGTTGTGCCACGCCTGACGTGCGAAGGGTGCCCGGGGGGGGAGTCGAACCCCCATGTCCGTGAGGACGAGGGATTTTGAGTCCCCTGCGTCTGCCATTCCGCCACCCGGGCCGTTCGTGGAAGCGGGAAAAAGAGCGGCCGATTCTTACCCCGTCGACGGCGTCGTCGTCAACGCCGTTCTGGGCATGTTATTTTCCCTCTCTTTTGACGAGGAGTCTCCCATGGTCCAGCCCATTCCCGAAGGCATGCACAGTGTCACGCCGGCGCTCACGGTCGACGGCGCCGCCGCGGCGATCGACTTTCTCAAGCGGGCGTTCGGCGCAGTCGAACTCGCGCGCGCGCCCGACCCGAGCGGTACCTAGGTCTGGCATGCAGCGTTGCGCATTGGCAATTAACACGTGTTCATCAACGACGCTTTCCCTGGGATGGGCGAGGCGAACAGGACGCGTCTATGGATCTATCTCGACGGAGTCGAGGCCGCCTGGAAGCGCGCGGTCGACGCCGGCGCCCAGGTCAAGATGCCGCTGACCGACATGTTCTGGGGCGATCGCATGGGCACGGTCGTCGATGCCTGGGGCAACGAGTGGTCGCTCGCGCAGCGCATCACGGAAATGACGCCCGAGGAGATGGCGCACGCCGGCGCTGAATTCGCGGCCACGATGAAGGGCTAAAAAGCGATCGGGGCACTCTACGGCGCTCGGATGCTGAGCGCGCGCACGACCTCCTGCAGGCCGGCGCGAGTCGGCCCCTCGGGCTCGAGCTCGACGTGCTTTTGCACAATCGGCAAGATGTCGGCGTTGTCGAACTGCGCCAGTAGCCGGCGCGCCACCGCGGCCAGCGGTCCTGATTCGTAGCGCAGCACATCGAGCAGGAACTCCCCCGCTTCGAGCGTCGCGATCCGACCCAAGCTTTCGAGCGCGACCTCGCGTACGCGCGGCTCCTGATGCTCGCGGAAGATGCGCGTCAACGGATCGAAGGCGTGCGGAAAATGGAGGAGCGCCACCGAGTCGAGCGCCGCGTGTCGCACCGCCGGCGACGGATCGGCGAGGCCGCGCTGCACCAGCTGAAACGACCGTTTGAAATAGAGCCGGCGGAGCGCGTGCATCACGCCGCGCCGCACCTCGACGTCGGGGTCATCAAACAGCCGTTCGAGCGGCCGCAGCGCGCCATACGCCTGCAACTCGCCGAGCCCGCGCGCGACCTGGGCTCGCACCGCCGGCGGCACGGGCAGC
>JBBQIO010000790.1:0-2379 GCA_038325015.1 Polyangia bacterium | reverse complement strand
CAGCTGGGTCCAGAACAGCTCCTCGGGAGCGTCCAGGTCGACTCCGCCGACGCAGAGAGCTTCGGCGGCCAAGGCGCGGTCGAGCGCTTCGGCGCCGCGATCTTCGGCCAAAAGACAGCGCGCCTCGGCACACAGCGCATGCGCCTCGCCGTTGGGCAGGCCGGCCTCCTGCGCCAGACGCGTCGCCGCACGCGCCAGCTCGAGCCCCCCGGCCGGAGATCCGCCGGCCCCGATCTGAGCCTGTGCCAGGAGCACCAGTGCGCGGATCTCCTGATGCCGGTTGTGCAGCCGGATTGCACGGGCCAGCCCTTCGTCGAGATCGGGTCGCGCCGCCGCCCAATGCCCTTGCCGGAGCGCGAGCTGACCGCGCGAAAGGAGCGTGTCGCACGAGCCGGCCTCATCGGTGAGCGCCTCTTGCAGCTCGAGCGCTTTGTCGAGATGGCGGCGCGATTGGGCGTAGTCGCCGACGTCCGAGTAGGTCTGGCCGATGTTGCTCAGCTTGACGCCCAGCCCGCGTCGCTCGCCCAACTCCTGGCCGAGCTTGAGCGAGCGCTTGTAGTGCACCAGCGCCTCTTCGTAAGCGCCTAGCCCGGCGTAGGCCCAACCCAGGTTGTTGAGCGTGCCGGCTTCGAGGCGCCGGGCGCCGAGCCGACGGTGAATGGCCAGCGCTTCGGCGTACGCGGAGACGGCGTCCGAAAGCCGACCGTTGCGCGCGTGCGATCGTCCGATGACGCTCAGCACCTGGGCGCGTCCGATCAGCGTCGGCGGGTCGAGGCCGGGGCCGAGCAGATCGAGTGCGCGCGCGGTTTGCTCGAGCGCCTCGGCGGTCTGGCCGAGCTCCAGCGCCAGAAGCGCGGACAGGGAGATGGCCTCGGCATGACCGTGGCGGACCTCCGCGTTGGCGCCCGCGCTTTGGGCCAACGCCAGCGCGCGATCGAGCTCGCGCCGCGCCGGGGCCCACTTGCCGAGATCGAAGTACAGGAGCGCTTTGCGCGATGCGGCCTCGACCTGGTGCGCGATGCGGCCGTCGGTTTCCGCAAGCTTGGTCATCGCCGTCAGCTCGCGCAGCTGTGCGCGACGCCGCGCCCAACCGCGCAGGATGAGCTCGCGGTGGCGATGCGCTTCGTAGCGATCGCTGGTCAGCTCGCGCGCCTCGGCGTCCGGGTCGTTGGCCTCGTTGGTGGCGGTGGCGGCGGCGGTCGGCAGAAGCTCGAGCGCACGGCCCAGAAGGGCGAAGGCGGAGGCCCCGTCGATGTCGCGTGTGAAGCGCCCGGCCTCGACGAGCGCGCGCCCCGCGGCGGTGCGATCCCCGGCAGCCTCCAGATGCTCGGCCAGCCGGGCGTGGTCGGCCCCGGGGCGAAATCCCGACGACCGGCGCAGTCGATCGGCGGCGACGCTGTGCAAGAGCGCGCGCGTGTCGGGGCTGAGCCCGCCATACGCCACCTCTTTGGTGATCAAGTTGCGAAAGGCATAGGCGCTGGCCACGCCGTCGCTCGATTCGATCCGCGAGGTCGGCACGATGAAGCCGCGGGCGGCCAATCGACGCAGCTCGGCGCGGGCCGGCGCTCCGCACAGCGCGGCCAGATCGTCGACGCGAAAGACGCGTCCGAGCAGCGCCGCGTGGCGAATCACATCGCGCTCTTCATCCGGTAGCTGATCGATGCGCGACGCCACCAGCGCCTCGACGCTAGTCGGCACCGCAATGGGCTCGCCACGCTTTTCCCAGCGCAGCCGGCGCGTCCCGGGCTCTTCGATGAGCACGCCACGCTCGACCAGCGAGTCGAGGATCTCGACGATGAAGAACGGGTTGCCGCCGGCGCGGTCGACGATCTGCTGCACCAGCGCGTCGGCATCGGCGCGGGACGCAAAGCGCATGGTGACCAGCTCCTTGCGCTCCTCGATCGACAGCTCGCCGACGTGAACCGCTTCGACCGGACGCCCCTGCGACAGCTCGATCATCCGCGCGTCGGGCCGGGCGGTGGCCAGCCCGAGCACGCGATGGCCCCCCGGGTCGCGGACCAGCTCGGACACCAGATCGAGCGACTGCGCATCGACCCAGTGCAGATCCTCGATCACCACGACCAGCGTGCGCCCCTCGGCCAGCCGCGCTTCGAGTCGGTGGAGCGCGGTCAACAGGCGGTGGCGCCGTTCGGTCGGCTCGAGCTCTTCGGCGCCCGCCACTTTGACCCCCAAAATCGGGGCCAGCGCCAACGCGGCGTGACGCGCGTCCTCGGCGTCGGTGCGACCTGGCGCGCCGGTGAACACCAGGCGCATCGCCGCTTCGAGTCGACGCTTGACCTCGCGCGGCTCGGCCACCGCGGGGGCGCCGAGCAGAACGAGCACTAGGTCGCCGACCCGCGCGTACGGGGGCGGGAACAT
>JBBQIO010000789.1:0-2385 GCA_038325015.1 Polyangia bacterium | reverse complement strand
CATGCTGGCAAGCGTGTCCTGGGTCACTCTGGCAACGACCTTTTGCGGAATCCCGTCCTGACCAAAATTCGCCAGCAGCAGAAGGGTCCGCGCCAGCCGCTTTTCGCTGGAATTGAACAGCAGGTCGACGAGGTCGGCCTCAACTCGGATCGCGCGGATCAACATATGCGAGAGGAAAAAGTCGGAGAATTCGGGTTCGGCGTGCATCAACTCAACCATGATCGGCCTGTCGATTCGCATGATCCCGCATGGCGTGACGGCGCGCGCATTCGAAAGTCGGCGCGGCTGGCCGGTAAGGCAGCTTTCCCCGAACAAGTCGTCTGCGCCGAGGATCGCGATGACCGCCTCCTTGCCTTGCTCGTTCAGGACAGTGATCTTGACCTTCCCCTTCCGAATATAGAAGACGGCGTCCGACGGGCTGCCCTGAGAGAAGATCTTCTCATCTCGGTCGAAGCTGGAGACGGCGCGCCCCGGCTTTTTCGCTTCCAAATATGACTTTGGATCGAATGTTGTCTGCTTGCCGACGGGTGCTGTGACGATACGCTTCGCCAAACGCGATCCTTAGCTGGTTTTGATGAAACTGTGGTGCTGCTGCATCGCACCAAGTGAAGCAATGTGCCAAAGGACTAAACCGCTCGCGCGGTAGAACGCCGCGGCAGCCGGCACGACCAACACGATAGCGCGACGGGGCGTCCTGTCTTGAGATGAGGAGTTGGCAAACCTCAACCAAGACAGGAGCATCCCCATGACCGACGAGGCTACGAGCCCGTTGCGGCGGCGCATGATCGAAGACATGACAATCCGCAAGTTAGCGCCGAAGACGCAACAAGGCTACATCCGCACGATCAAGAACTTTGCTGTATTTCTCGGCCGCTCACCCGACACGGCGAGCTTCGAGGATGTGCGGCGCTTTCAGCTGCATCTGGCAACGAGCGGCGCGCATATCCCCATTCTCAATCACACCGTGGCGGCGCTGCGGTTCTTTTTCAGGATTACGCTTAAGCGATCCGACATCATCGAGCACACGACGTTCATCCATGAGCCGCGCAAACTGCCGGTCGTGCTTAGTCCGGAGGAGGTCGCGCGCCTGCTGGATGCGGCGCCGGGGCTCAAGTACAGGGCGGCGCTGAGCGTGGCCTATGGAGCGGGCCTGCGCGCCGCCGAGGTGATCTCGCTCAAGATCGGCGATATCGACAGCAAGCGTATGGTGATCCGGGTCGAGCAGGGCAAGGGCCGCAAGGACCGCTACGTGATGCTGTCGCCGCATCTGCTCGAACTGCTGCGTACCTGGTGGCGGGCGGCACGCCCACAGGGCTGGCTGTTTCCGGGCCGCGACCGCGTGCAGCCGATGACGACGCGCCAGCTCAATCGCGCCTGCCATGCCGCAGCCGATATGGCCAACATCGACAAACGCGTATCGCTACACACCTTACGGCACAGCTTCGCCACCCACCTGTTGGAGCAGAACGTCGACATTCGAGTGATCCAGGTGCTGCTCGGACACACCAAGCTCGATACCACGGCGCTCTATACCCGTGTCGCCACCAAGACCATCCGCGAGGTCGTGAGCCCGCTGGAGCATATCGCACTGAAGCTCAAGGAGATGAGGCCGCCCAGCTAAGCGTGGGCCGCGCGTGTCGCGCCTGGCGCTGGAGGTCGCGGATATCTTCCGCGACCATGGACCGGCATGGCGCAGGGCCAATGCCGGCCATGTGAGCCTTGGCCAATTGAAGGTGATGTCGTCGATCGAGAGCTGCCGCACGGCGGCCCTCGGCGGTCATGTCGCGCGCTGCGAGAAGTGCTCGCACACGCAAATCGCCTACAACTCCTGCCGCAACCGGCATTGTCCGAAGTGCCAGGGAGCGGCCGCGAAGCAATGGCTCGCCGAGCGCGAAGCCGACCTGCTGTCGGTGCCGTACTATCACCTGGTCTTCACGCTGCCGGCGCCGATCAGCGACATCGCCTATCAGAACAAAACGGCAATCTACGACATCCTGTTCAAGGCCTCGGCCGAGACGATGAGCACGATCGCCGCCGACCCCAAGCACCTGGGCGCCCGCATCGGCATCACCTCGGTTCTTCACACCTGGGGCTCGGCGATGACCCATCACCCGCACGTCCACATGATCGTTCCGGGCGGTGGCATCTCGCTCGACGGCAGCCGTTGGGTATCCTGCCGGCCGGGCTTCTTTCTGCCCGTGCGCGTGCTCTCGCGCCCGTTCCGCCGCCTGTTCCTGGAGAAGCTGCTCGTTGCCCACGACGCCGGCCGTCTGCAGTTCTTCGGCCATCACGCTCCGCTCGCCACCAGACAGGCGTTTGCGTCGTATCTGGCGCCAGCACGCAAGGTCGAATGGGTCGTCTACAGCAAGCGCCCGTTCGGCGGCC
>JBBQIO010000788.1:0-2389 GCA_038325015.1 Polyangia bacterium | reverse complement strand
GAGTTCGCCGCGCAACACGACCGCGGTGCGAATCGCCAACGCGAGGTCGAGCCGACCTGCGCCGAGCCAGCCGATCGCTCCCGAATAGGGGCCGCGCTTGACCCCTTCGAGCTCATCGATGATCTCGACCGCGCGCAGCTTCGGAGCGCCGGTGATCGAACCGCCGGGCAAAATCGCCTCGAGAAGTCGCGGCAACCCGACCCCCGGCAAGAGCTCGGCCCGCACCGTCGACACCAGATGGTGCACCGTCGGCAGCTCAACCCGCCGCGCGAATCCCTCGACCTGCACCGAGCCGACGCGCGAAACCTGACCGAGATCGTTGCGCTCCAGGTCAACGATCATCAAGTGCTCGGCGGCGTCCTTGGTTGCCGATTCCAGCTCGGCGCCGAGCGCGCGATCGCGCACCAGGTCCGGATGGCGCGGGCGTGTACCTTTGATCGGGCGCGTCTCGATGCGAGCACCGCGCTGCCGCAGCAGGAGCTCGGGGCTGTTCGAAACCAGGACACAGCTTTCGGTACGCAAAAACGAGCCGAGCGGCGCCGGCGCCATCCGCCGCAGCGCCAGGTACAACGAGAGCGCCTGGTCGTCGTCGAGACGGGCGCGCAGCCGATGCGCGTAATTGACCTGATAACAGTCGCCGGCGCGCAGATATTCGAGCACGCGCGCAATCGCCCGACGGTAGTGATCGTCGCTCCGCTCCTGCACGAGCGTCGCCCGCGGCACGGCCGGAAGCGGCGGTGGCTCGCGATAGAGCCGCGACAAGAGCGCCTGCGCCGATCCGCCGTCGAGCGCCAGCACCTCGGCCTGGCCGGTTTGCCGATCGAGGCGCCAGATCGCGGCATAGCGCGCGAAGTCCAGCGCCGGCGTCCCGAGGTCGTCGACCGCGACGAGACGTCGACCGGCGGCCCGGGCCAGCTCGGAGGCACCCACGTCGTAGCTCAAATAACCGACCGCCATCGGCCAGGGATGGTCGTCGACCGGACCGGCGCGCCACCGTCGCTCGGCATCGGCCAAGAGCTCGAAGGGTCGACCGGCGTCGCCCTCGCGCCAGACCAATCCGTCGATCGGATCGCAACCGGCAATGCTGAATCGTCCCAGCCCGTCGGCGTCGATCGCGCCATCGAGCAGGAATGGCCGCTCGCCGCGATAGAGTCGACAGAGCGCCTCGCCGGGATCGAGCGACGGCGCCGGAGCGCGAATCACGTCGTCGGTTCCGTCGGAGCCGTCGGTTCCGCAAGACGCGCGGCCCCTGCGGGCGCAGACGGTCCAGAGGTCATCGACGCGCTCTTGATCTTGGGCCGCGCCGAGACCGTACGAGCGAAGCGCCAAAAATATTCGCCCGCCGAGATCGCTGAGAGAGCGAGCGCGAGAATCAGCGTGTAGATCCCGACCGCGTGGAAGTCGATACGCAGCGGCTCGTCGCCGATGGTGAGATTTTCCAGGCCCCAGATGGGATAGCGAAAATGGAGCAGCAGAAACATCGTGCCGACGAACTGCAGCGCCGTCTTCTGCTTGCCCGCCGACGATGCCGCGATGACCAATCCCTCCGAGATGGCGATCGAGCGCAGCCCGGTCACCGCCAGCTCGCGCGCCAAGAGCGCGACCACCAACCACGCCGGGCAGCGATCGAGCGCGCACAGCCACACCAGCACCGAGGTGACCATCAGCTTGTCGGCCAGCGGATCGAGAAACTGCCCGAGCACGGTGACCTGATTGCGTCGCCGCGCCAGCCAACCGTCGAGCCAGTCGGTGAGCGCGGCCAGAAGGTAGATCAGCGTGGCGACGAACGAGCGCGTCGGCGAGCGCTCGTCGACAAAATAGAGGACCGGCACGATCAGCGCTATGCGCGCCATGGTCAATAGATTCGGCAGGGTCCTTGATTCGGCGCCCAGATCCGTCGTGCGCCGCCGTCGCCGAAACCGTAGCCGGGCCATTGATTCAGCTCTGGGCCGCCGGGAGGTGGTCGACGCTGGCGAGCGCAGGCTCGGTCTCGATGACGTCGGCATCGGTCACGGTGAGCGGAAGGGCGACGCCGCTTTCCAGCAGAATGACGCCCTCGCCGGCGCACTCGACGAACGCCATCCCACCCTCTTGCGCGGGCTGGTGACGCGGCACGACCCGTCCGATCCAGCCGACCAGCCGCGAGGGCTCGACGAACAGCGCGGTCTCGGGGTCGGCCTTGACGCTGATGATCTTGCGCGCAGTGCGCACCACGACGCGACCGTGCCCACGAAACTGCACCACACTGCCGCCGGAGCCGCCGCCGGGAATGCGTCCCGACTCCCAGATCAGCCCGCTGTCTTCGAAGGCAAAGAGGTAGGGCTCGCGCACGTAGAGGATGTCGTCGTCGAGGCACAAGAGCGTAAAGGTCACGGCGTCGATCGCGAAC
>JBBQIO010000787.1:0-2403 GCA_038325015.1 Polyangia bacterium | reverse complement strand
TCAGCACGTCGATGGCGAACACTCGCGAAAGGAATGGGGCCCACTCGAGTCGGCGTGGCCGCTTGGGATCGTTGGGGCCGTCGTCGTCTCGATTGTGGTTGCCCAAAATGGGCCGCCCGTTGGGCGTGAGCGGCGGGACAGCTGGTTTTGAAGCAGGATAGTGCTCAGCCACCGCCGAGGCACATCGGAAGGTGTGGTGCGATGAAGCGGGCGAATCGATCGCCCAGATTGCTGTGCGTGCTATCGGCCAAAAGATCGGACGCGGTGCGCGCGTCGCGCTCCTGATGGGTTCCACCGCCTACTCCGCGGTCGTTCCTCGTTTCGGTCGCGCCCATCTCGCCGCGAATGGCGCCCACGCCGTTGTTGAGGGTGTTGCCGAGCGCGTAACCACCGCTGAACGCCATGACTGCCCCTCCCACCGGCGTGGCTCCCAACCCGGCCAGACCGAGGCCGCTGCCGAGCGCCCCGGTACCGCCTTGGACCATTTCGCTGGCGTCGTTGTGCTCGTACCCGTGGTACGCCTGCACGGCACCTCCCCCAACGCCAAGGACTCCGAGTGCAGTGCTGCCGCCTTGAATCAGCGACCCATAGGGGCGGAGCGAGGCCGAGACTTCACCAGGGTTCGGGACCTCGCTGAGCACCTCGGGCAGATCGGCTCTGGCCACGTTCGCTGCGGAGATCATGGGCGGCGATGGTGGCGGCACGGTGTGGTCGACGGCATGGGCCATCCCCTGTAGCTGCGGCGCGCGGATGGCCGCCTCCATGCGAACGCCCTCTTCGGCCAAGTGATGGGCACGCTCGACTACGCCCATCGTCCGATCGAGCGGTTCCACGTACGGCTCCACTCGCTCCCGCGCCGAGTTGAGCGCGTCCATCGTGCTCGGCGCTTCGGTCCTGGCGGACGCAGCTGGGCTGTGCATTGTTGCGTGGAGCGCACCTTGGGCAGACAGGCCGGCTCCAACGGCTCCTGTCGATAGGTGAGCGCGATCGTACTGTGCGACTTCGTCGGTGGTAATCGTCATGTCGGGCATGGGCAGCTCCTTTTCGAGGTCAGTCGCAGTAGTGCGAAAACAGATCGAGCCGCGGCGGCTCGACGGAAAATTCGCCGAGTAAGTCGCAAACGAGGAGCGGCGTGGCGGGCGCTTCGACATCCGCCTGTTGCAGCGCTTCGAGCAAACGCTGCTCGTCGGGAAGCGCACCCGCCGAGCGGATCGAGATGACGCCGAAGCGCTCATGGTGACGATAAATGGCGAACAAACGCGACTCGCACAGCCGCCCATCACGCAACACGATGACGACCCGGAGCCGCCGATAGGGATGCCCCGCCGTCGACACCAAGCTGCAGTCCTCGGAGAGGATCGAGGCTTCACCAGTGGCGCCATCGCAGAGCAGCGCCTGCGCGGCGATCGCTTCATCGCGCACAGCGGGGACTGCGAGAACGAGTCGCCCTAGCTCGGCAAGCGCACCACTCGAGTGTCGCCAAATTCCTGGGGCGACGCACAACCACTCCGAGCTGAGCGGGATGAAGAGTCGCATCTCAGCTCGCCTCCTGAACGATCACTGTGTCGATCCCGAATTGCCGCGACGGAAGCGGCTCGACCGAATCGATCACCGCGCCGAACCGCTGCAGGTCGTCGTCGGCGCAGCGAGGGTCGATTTCGAATCTCAGCGGATAGTGATACCGCCCATCCGACAAAATCACCGACCGCAGCCAGCGGCCACGGCCTCCGGCCTCGCGGCTGCACCACAGCTCGCCGTCGAGCCCTCGCGCGGAGACAAAAGGCATAGGCTCCCCGAGTGGCGTGGTTGCAAAGCTTGCTTGGCCCGCCAGGCTGATTCGCGCGGCAAGCGACAACAGCGCCGGCGTCGTGCGGCCAATGTACAGAGCCGAACAGCGCGCTGGCGATGGTGCGCCCCACTGGGTCGAGCCGTCGGCCAGTCGCAGCGCCTGCCAGCCGGTCGGTGGGCGATGCCAGAAGTCTCGTGGCCGTGCAGGACTCAGCTGCAGACGCTGTTCGAAGATCCGCGCGCGCAGCGCGTGCAAAAAGGCACTCTCCTTCAGACCATGCAGGGCGATGGCTCGAGTTTCCATCACTTCTACGTCGCCGAACACGACGCCAAGCGCGGCCAGTCCACCCTTCGCTAGCCGGAGTGTGGCCAGCGCTGCCCACTCACCTTCGGCGGTTTCCAAGCGGTACCGCGATGCGACCGAGGTTCCTCCGCCGAGCGCGTGGCGAAAATCTTCCAGCAGGGCGCCGGCAGTTTGCAGCGGGCGAATGACCGTAGCAAGGCGGGCGTAGAGCAGCACATTTTCGGCGCGCGGGCTCACACGGTCGCGGACCAAGCTCCTCGGCGTGCGGCGCGAGCGCGGATGGCGTTGGGAGCTTGTTGAGTGCATGACAG
>JBBQIO010000786.1:0-2409 GCA_038325015.1 Polyangia bacterium | reverse complement strand
ACGGCGTCAGTACCTGCGCGCGCGCGTGTTCGCCGTCGCCGGCCGATTGCACGCGACGCTGCCCACCGGCCAGAGTTCGCACATGCTGTCGTCGCTACTTGGGATGAACGCGCTGATTCGCTTGCCTGCAGGTACGCATGCGCTGGACGCCGGTGCCGAAGTCGAAGCGCTTCTCTTGCGCGGGTTGTGACCCTGGGTCAATCAGCGCGAGGCTAGATTTCGAGCAGCAAGCGGTCGGGCGATTCGAGGCGCTCTTTGACGCCGACCAAGAATTGCACCGCCTCGCGACCGTCGGCCACGCGGTGGTCGTACGACAGTGCGAGGTACATCATCGGCCGAAGCGCAATCTCGTCACCGACGGCGACCGGCCGCTTGATGATGTTGTGCATGCCGAGGATGCCGGTCTGCGGCATATTCAAAAGCGGGGTCGACATCATCGAGCCGTAGATCCCGCCGTTGGTAATGCTGAAGGTCCCGCCCGACAGATCGTCGAGCGTCAGCTGATTGTCCTTGGCGCGCTGGCCGAGCTTGGCGATGTCGCTTTCGATCTCGGCCAGGCTCTTGTGGTCGACGTTGCGCACCACCGGCACGACCAGCCCGCGCCCCGAGCCCACGGCAATGCCGAAGTCGTAACGCTTCTTGTAAATGATGTCGGTGCCGCGCATCTCGGCGTTCAGCCCGGGGAACGCCTTACACGACGCGACGCAGGCTTTGACGAACAGCGACATGAAGCCGAGCTTGACGCCGTGGCTCTTCAAGAACGCCTCGCCGAGCTTGGCGCGCAGCGAAATGATCGCGCTCATGTCCACTTCGTTGAACGTGGTCAGAATCGCCGCGGTGTGCTGCGCCTCGACCAATCGCTCAGCGATGCGCTTGCGGAGCGGTGACATCGGAACCACTTCGTCGGCGACCGAGGGTGTGGAGGTCGCGCCCCCTGGGACGAGCTGCGCACCCTCGCGAATCGCCTTGCGCACCGAAGGCGGCAGCGTCTTGGAGTGAGGCACCGACGCGTCGCTGACGGTCAGCGCCGGCGCGGCTTTGACGGGAGTCGAGTCCACTACTGCCACGGCCACCGGCGCGACGGCAGGGGTCGTCTTCGCGGCGGTCGTCGGCAAGCTCACCGTGGGCGCCGCGCCGGAGACGTCGATGGCGCCGATGACGTCGCCGATCTTAACCGTGGCCCCGACGGCGAAGCGCTGCTCGGAGAGCACCCCGGCCGCGGGCGCGGGCAGCGCGACCGACACCTTGTCGGTCTCGAGATCGACCACCGGCTCGTCGATGCTGATCGCCTCGCCGACGTTCTTCAACCACTTGCCGATCACCGCTTCGGAGATCGATTCGCCCAGCTTGGGTACGACCAGCTCAGCCGCCATTTGTCCCTGCCTTCTTTTCGTGTGCGACTTCTACTACTCGTCCGCGCTTTACGCCAACTCGGCAAGCGGCCCAAACGCACGGGACGTGAGCTGCTGCTGCTCGAGTGCGTGCGCTTTTTGCGAACCGGTCGCCGGACTGGCGCTCTCCGCTCGCGTGACCGCCCGCAGCACGCGATCGCCGACCAGGCGATAGAGACGCATCATCAAAAAGGCATAGGCGCCCATGTTTTGCGGCTCCTCTTGCACCCACAGGACCTCGTCGCAGCGCGGATAGCGGGCGAAGGCGCTGCTCAATGCCTCGTCACTCAGCGGATAGAGTTGCTCGATGCGGACGATCGCCGTCCGCTGATCGTTGTTCTTTTTCCGCTCGTCGCACAGGTCGTAATAGACCTTGCCGGTGCACAAGAGCACGCGGCGCACTCCGTCGAGCGGCGGCGGCGTAGGGTCGTCGAGCACTCGCTGGAAATGGCCGGACGTCAACTCACTTAACAACGAGCGCGCCGCCGGCAGCCGCAACAGGCTCTTGGGGGTCATCACGAACAGGGGCTTACGCCACTTGCGGTGCACCTGACGACGGAGCAAATGAAAATACTGCGCAGGCGTAGAAGGATAACAAACCTGAATATTGTCCTCCGCGCAAGATTGCAAAATACGCTCGAACCGCGCGCTCGAATGCTCCGGCCCCTGCCCCTCGAAGCCGTGCGGCAAAAGCAGCACCAACCCCGACAGCCGCTTCCACTTGTCCTCGGACGAGGTGATGAACTGATCGATGATCACCTGCGCGCCGTTGACGAAGTCGCCGAACTGCGCCTCCCACAAGATCAGAGCGTCGGGCCGATCGAGGCTGTAGCCGAACTCGAAGCCGAGTACGCCGGCCTCCGACAGCGGGCTGTCGTAGATGCGGCACAGGCCCTGATCATGGTGTAACCCGCCGAGCACGAGGTGCTCGCGTCCGGTCTTGATGTCGGTAACGATCGCGTGGCGATGGCTGAACGTGCCGCGCGCGCAATCTTGCCCGCTCATTCGCACGTTGATG
>JBBQIO010000785.1:0-2411 GCA_038325015.1 Polyangia bacterium | reverse complement strand
CGTTGGGCACGACGAGATCGTCGACGGCGTCATCATGGCGCTCTTGTCGTCGGGCCACGCGCTCCTCGAAGGCGTGCCTGGGCTGGGCAAAACGCTCCTTTGTCGCACATTGGCCGACGCCGTCGACCTGCGTTTCGCGCGCATTCAGTTCACGCCGGACTTGATGCCCGCCGACATCATCGGCACCAACGTGCTGGTCGAAAATGACAGCGGCGGGCGCCGCTTCGAGTTTCAGCGCGGGCCGGTGTTCGCCCAGGTCGTGCTGGCCGACGAGATCAACCGCGCCACGCCCAAGACCCAATCGGCGCTGCTCGAAGCGATGCAGGAGCACTCGGTGACGGTCGGCAAAACGACCTACACGCTAGAGGAGCCGTTTTTCGTTTTGGCGACGCAAAACCCGCTCGAGATGGAGGGCACGTACCCTTTGCCCGAGGCGCAGCTGGACCGCTTTTTCGTCAAGCTCAAGGTGTCGTTTCCCAGCCGCGAGTCGCTGCATGCGATCTTGGATCGCACGACCGGAGCGTCAGTGCACAAAGCGAGCCCCGTGGTCGGCGGGCCGCGGCTGTTGGCGCTGCGCGAGCTGGTGCGGCAGGTACCGGTGGCGCGGCCGGTGCAGGATTTTGCCATTCGCCTCCTGGAGGCGACCCACCCCCGCCCCGAATCCCCGCCCGGGACGCGCAAATACGTTCGCTATGGCGCCTCGCCGCGCGGCGCCCAGGCGCTGCTTTTAGGCGCCAAGATTCGCGCCCTCCTCGACGGGCGGTTCGCCGCTTCGGCCGATGATGTCCGGCGCGTTGCCAAGCCGACCTTGCGCCATCGGCTAATCCTCAACTTCGAGGGGCAGGCCGACGGCGTCGACTCCGACACGCTGATTGACGGTATTCTAGCAAACCTGGCCGTATAGGCTTATTATGCAGTTCGCCGAGGAGTTCCTCAAACGCCTGGAGTCGCTGCATCTGGCGGCGCGGCGGCTCTTCGCCGGCACATCGCGCGCCGAGCGACGCTCGCGCAGGGTCGGCTCGGGCGTTGAGTTCGCCGATCGGCGCGACTACTCGGCAGGCGACGATCTGCGCTACCTCGACTGGGCGGCGTACGCCCGTTTCGATCGGCCGATGTTGCGCCTCTTCGCCGAGGAGGAGGATCTGCACATCTACCTCCTCATCGATGCCTCGGCGTCGATGCGCGGCGTCAAGCTGGACTATGCCGCGCGTCTAACGGCGGCGCTCGGCTACGTCGGGCTGTCGGAGTTGGACCGGGTGGGCGTGCAATCGTTCGCTGGCGGCCTCGGCGCCCGGCTGCCGGCGTCGCGCGGACGGGCCCACATCTTTGCCATCTTCCGCTTCCTCGAAGCGCTCGTCCCCGACGGGCGCACCGACCTTTTAGCGAGCCTGCGCGCGTTCGTTCGCCAGACCAAGCGTCGAGGACTGGTGCTGCTCCTGTCCGATTTTTACGACGAGAGCTACGCCGAGGGGATCGACCTTTTGCGCCACCATCGCTTCGAGCCCACCGTGCTGCAACTCTACGATCCCGAAGAGGCGCACCCCGCGGCGCGCGCGCGCCTCGGCGACCTAGAGCTGGTCGATGCCGAGTCGGGCGACACGCGCCAGGTCACGATCAGCCACGCGTCGCTAGCGACGTACGAGCGCGCCCACGCCGCCTGGTGCGAGCGTTTGGCGCACTACTGTCGTTCGCACGCGGTCGGTTATTTCCGCGCCGACGTGAGCGTGCCCTACGACGAGATGGTTCTGCGCGTTTTGCGTCACGGCGGCCTGGTGGCATGAATCTCGTCGGTGCGCCAATTGCGACGCTGCTCGCGGCATTCGCTGCGTTGGGCGGCGGTCTGGTCGCGCTCTATCTTCTGCGCCTCGAGCGGCGACGCGTGCAGGTGCCGTTCGCGCTTTTGTGGCAGAGGGTGCTGGGGCAGAGCGAATCGGTGACGCTGCATCGGCGGCTGCGTCGGCCGCTGTCGCTCCTAGTCATGCTCGCCACGCTGACGGCGCTCCTCTTGGCGATCGGCGATCTGCGGCTCCATCGGCGCAGTGGACGCCGCAGCTGGGTGCTGCTCCTCGATGCGTCGGCCTCGATGCAAGCCGGCGACGAAAGCAAAAGGGAGACGCGCTTTGACCAAGCGAAGCGCAACGCGCGGCAGCTGATGCAAGCGATGGGCGACGACGACGAGGCCATGATCGTGCGTCTCGACGCAGTGCCGCGGCCCCTCGGTCCGCTCACACCCATCGAGCACGTGGACGAGCTCTTCGCCGAGCTGGCCAGTGCCACTGCGGGGCAAGGCAGTGCCGACCTGGCGCGCGGCCTTGCCTTGGCGGCCGATGCGCTGCGCGGGCGCGCGGCTCCGGCGATTGTCGTTCTATCCGACGGTGCGCTCGATAGCGACCTCGATCGGGCCGGAGTCG
>JBBQIO010000784.1:0-2411 GCA_038325015.1 Polyangia bacterium | reverse complement strand
CCAGCGATGGCCAGCTCGCCGCCTACGTGCGTCACTACTTCGAGCTCAAGGAGCACGGCCGAATCACCTGAGACCGACCCGCTTGGCGCGGCGAATGTGCTAGGTCATGAACCGTTGAGATGCGCGCACGATTTCTATTACTCCTGGTTTTTTTGTCGGCTTGCGGCGGCGCGCGATCCGGCGGCGGCGGTGCGGATCTCGGCTCGCCGCCCGACCTGGCCTCGTGTCAACCGGCTGAGCGGATTTGCGCTCACCTATTCAGTTGGAGCTACACGGCCGGCGCGACGCAGCCCGACGTGGTCGAGGTGCGCGGCACGTTCAACCACTTTGCGCCGGGCGCGCTGCCGATGAAGTTGGTCGACGGCGCGTGGACCGCCACTGCACCTTTGCCCTGGGGTAGCTCGACGGAATACAAGTTTTGGGCGAAGTGGAACGACAACCCGGGCAACCCGATGTGGATCGTCGATCCGGCCAATCCGAACGTAGCCGCCGACGGCAATTCGGTCCTCCTGAGCGTGATGTGCTCGACCTGGGAGTGCCAGCCCACCGAGCCGCGGCTGGTCTTGCTGGCACCGCCCACGGTCAGCGCGAGCGCCTATTCGTTCCAGGTAAAATTTCTTTCGGCCGGCGCTCTTCTGGACCCGGCCAAGACGAGCATCGAGCTCAACGGTGCTGCGCTCCAAGCCAGCGCGGCTCCGTACGACGCGGCGACGCAGCTGTTTTCGGTCTCGGTGTCGAGCGGCGTCACCAGCCCCAACAAGTACGGTTATCTCTTTCACGTCGCCGATCGCGACGGAAAAACCGCGTCGCTGTTCGTGCCGTTTTGGGTCGAGGCCACGCCGTTTCAGTGGCGCGACGCCTTCATGTACGAGGTCATGCTCGATCGCTTCTTGCACGGCGGGACCAGCTTGATGGGGCCGAACGGCGCACCCACCGACCCGGTCGGCGATTGGAAGGGCGGCGATTTCGGCGGCGTCACGCAGAAGATCAACGACGGCTACTTCGCGGCGATGGGGGTCAACGCCCTGTGGCTGAGCTCGCCTATCTTGGTCACCAAACTGTGCGAGATGGGAACCGGGGCCAACGTCGGCCTCTGCCTGTCGTCATATCACTCCTATTTTCCGATCGCGTCGGGATGGGTCGACGGATCGGAGAGCGATCCGCTGTTCTCGGCCAACGGCATCACCAATCCGATCGATCCGCACTTCGGCACGCTCGCCGACCTCAAGGCGCTGGTCGCCGCGGCGCACGCGCACGGCATCCGCGTGCTGACCGATCTGGTCGTCAATCATGTGTTCGCCGACGCCAACCCGCCGAGCGCCCAGAAGGCACAGCTCGCGCCACTTTGGCTCGCGCACCAGACCGACAGCGCATGGTTCAATCTGCCGTACGACGTGAGCGTCAACGACTGCGGCGCGCAAAATCTGTGGGACTCGCCGACGACCCAACAGTGGAATCGGGCCAACTGCTGGTTCGATCCCTATCTGCCGGATCTCAATTCGATGAGCCCGGCGGTCGATACGGCAATCGCGAATCATGCCGCCTGGCTGATGGAAGCGCTCGACCTGGACGGCTTTCGCGTCGACGCGACCAAGCAGGTGACCAACGATATCTGCATCGCGCTGCGCACCAAGCTCTCGTCGACCATCGCCACCGGCGTGCCGTTTTACATGGTTGGTGAAGCGCTCGGGAGCAACGTCGACAACGTCCTCGATTGTGTGGGCAGCGATCGTCTCGATGGCTCAATGAACGACCCACTTCATTACTCCATCGTGGCCACGTTTCTCACCGGCACCGAAGATGGAAACAGCTTCGACAATGATCTCATCTCCGACGAATCGACCTGGACCGGGCGCTATGCCAACGCGCTGATGGGACACTTCTTCGGGAGCCACGATGTGGCGCGCGCGATCAGCGAGGCGGCCAACAATGTGGGCGACCCGTGGAATAGCCCACCGCCGGCACAGGAGACCAACCTGGTTGCGTTCCTGCGACTGGCGATGGCGCAGGCATTTTTGCTAACCTACGACTCGCTGCCGATTCTGTGGATGGGCGACGAATTCGGCATGCCCGGCTCGATCGATCCCGACAATCGTCGCTTGATGAGGTTTGGTGCTGCACTGAGCAGCAACGAGCAGGCGGCGCTGACCAGGCTGCAGAAGCTGGGCAAGGCGCGCGCGGCGCATGTGGCGCTGCGACGCGGCACACGCACCAGGCTGTGGGTGGACGGCACGTTCTACGCGTTCGGTCGCGTCGATGGCGGCGACATCGTCGTCGCGGCATTCAACCTCGACGCCAACAACTCGGCGACCCGCGTCATCCCGGTCACCAACATCGGTCTGACCGGCAGCGTCACCGATGTGCTCTCCGGAACCAGCGCGACCGTCGCGGGCGGCAATCTGAGCGTGACC
>JBBQIO010000783.1:0-2411 GCA_038325015.1 Polyangia bacterium | reverse complement strand
CGCGCGCGCCGGCCATCTTGTCCTCGGTCGGGGACCGACCCGACATTAGCGGTTCTTTTCCGCTGGTCACCGCTGCACATCTCTTTTCGGGGCTGGCCACCGCGCCGGAGAGTGGGCTCCTTGTCCTTGAGCGCGACTCGGTGGTCAAAGAGATTTACCTGATGAACGGCACGCCGGAGTTTGTCTCCAGCAATGTGCCGTCGGAGCGCTTCGGCGAATATTTGGTGCAGAGCGGCGTCATCTCCGCCGGTGAGCTGTCGATGGCGCTGGCCATCTTGCCGCGATTTGCCGGCAAGCTCGGCGACACGCTCGTCGGGCTGAATCTTTTACGCCCACTCGAGGTCTTCCGTCACTTGACGCGCCAGGTGCGCGAGAAGCTCATCGATGTCTTCACCTGGGACCGCGGCAACTATCGCTTTTATCGTGGCCGCGCCAACGAGCGCGAGGCGTTCCCGCTCGGCCTCGACGCGTACGAGATCATCGGCGCCGCCGTCGCCCAGCTATCGCTGGCGGCGGTGCGGGTGCGTCTCGATCAGATCGCCGCCACTCGCCCACGTCGGGTCGAGCGCGGCCTGCCCGCTCCAGAATCGTTCCGCGTCGGCGCCGGTCCGCGCGAGCTTTGGCAGCGCCTCGACGGCAAACGCACCGTTGGTGACTGGATGCGGCGCTACGAACAGCCAGAGCAATTGCTCACCTTGTGCCGCACGCTCTATCTTTTGATCGAGACCGACCTGGCCGTTCTCGACTGAGGCGTTACAAGAGCGCGGTCAACAGCGCCTTCCGCGCCGCGGGCCATTCGCACTGGATGTCGAGGTGCGTCGGCCCCAGATCGAGCACGATGCGCGAGGCATGCAAGAGGTGCCCGTCCGCTGAAGGCGGCCCGCCATACAGTGTGTCACCGACGAGCGGATGGCCCAGATGCGCCAGATGCGCGCGGATCTGATGCATGCGCCCGGTCTGCGCCGTAGCCCGCACCAGCGCCACATTGGCCCCGCGGGTGACCACTTCGAAGTCGGTGCGTGCGTCCCGCGCTGGGGTCTTGTCGGCCAGATCGGTCCATTCTTCGCCGGGCCGGAGCGCGCGGACTTTTTTGCCGCGCGATACCAGCGGCGCCCGGATCTCGCCGCGATCAGGCGGATTGCCGACGACGAGAGCTTCGTAGGTCTTTTTCACCAGCTGCTGGGCAAACGCCTCTCGCAGCGCAATCCATGCCGCTGGGGTTCTCGCAGCGACGAGGATACCGGTGGTGTCGGTGTCGAGTCGGTGGGTCACGCCGCCCTCGCGCGTGTCCTTCGACGCACTGGCGCACTCCGGATAGCGGGCGACAATCGCGTTGGCTACAGTGCCGCGCTCGTGAGGACGCAGCGGATGGGTGGCCTGACCGGCGGGCTTATCGACGACGACCAGCTGATCGTCGACGTAAAGGACGATGAGCGGGAGCTCCGGCTGTGCGATCGGCGCAAAGGCCGCCGCATCGGGCAAAGGCTCGGTGACCTCGATGGCGGCATTGGCCGCGACGAGCGTGCCCTTCTTGCCGAGATGCCCGTCGACGCGCACATGGCCGGACTCGATGTGCCGCTGCGCTTCACGCCTGGAACACCCCGCCGCGCGCGACACCGCCACGTCGAGCCGTACCGCGTGCGGCGCGATCCAAGAGCTGCTCATGCGTCGGGGAGGAGGTCGTCGACCGACCACTTCTTGGCGACCTGCTGGGTGAGCAGATTGAAGAGCGACATCGCGCCGATGATGGCGCCGAAGATGATGGAGAGCACGCCCAACGTGACCGGGGTCTTGCGCATGCAGGCAGGATACTACGGATGCCCGGGCTCTGCCTCGGGGCCAATCTTGGGACCGAGCTGCTGGTCCACATGGTCTGGCTGGTCTGGCTGGCCGGCCGGGTCGAGGGGCGCGTCGAACGAGGGGTCGGTGTCGGGCGGCATGGTGGCCTTCACGTTGCTGCCGCCGGGCGTGATCTTGCAGGACTTGGCCTTCTCCTCGGCGCTCAGCGTGCGGTAGACGACGATCGACTGCCCGACGACGAGAGGGCTCTTCTTGGCGCCAAAGCGGTTGATGCGCTCGAGGTCAGGGACGGTGAGGCCATAGTGCTTGCCGATCTTGCTGAGGTCGTCGCCCTTTTTGATCACATAGTGCAGCCGCGCCCGACCACGTCGCGCCTCGACCACGTCGAAGAATTCGTCCGAGCCCACTGTCACCACCCGGACCACCGACGGCGGCACCAACGCCACCTGGCTGGTCTCGAAGTCGTTGTTGACCCAGACCTGGACCACCATGTTGGACGCCAACCGCGCCTCTGCGTCGAGGTTGTTCCAGCGCATGAGGTCGGTCGGCTTGACCTTGAAGAAGTCGGCCACGTCGCTGACTGTGTCGGTGGGCAGGGTGCGATAGAACAC
>JBBQIO010000782.1:0-2413 GCA_038325015.1 Polyangia bacterium | reverse complement strand
AGAACTGGAACATGTGGTTCTGCACCATGTCGCGCACGATGCCAGCCGACTCGAAGTAACCGCCGCGCCCCTCGACGCCGATGGCCTCCGAGACGATGAGCTGCACGTGGTCGACATGGCGCGCGTTCCACAGCGGCTCCCACAAGGCGTTGGCAAAGCGGAACACCAAGATGTTCTGCACCGTCTCTTTGCCGAGATAGTGGTCGATGCGATAGGCCTGATCCTCGCGCATCGTGTTGTGGACGATGCCGTTGAGCTCGACGGCGCTGGCCAGATCCCGTCCGAACGGCTTCTCGATGATCACGCGCGTCGAGGGGCCGGTGCGTTCTTTGTTGATCAGGCCAGCCTCGCCGAGTCTGGCGATGATCTTGGGGTACTCGTCGGGCGGCGTCGACAGATAGAAGACGCGGTTGCCATGCGTCGGCCGCTTTTGGTCGAGGTCTTCGAGGAATTTCTTGAGCTTCGTGTAGGTCCCCGGGTCTTCGAACGTGCCATCGACGTAGAACATCCCGTCGGCCAGGCTCTGCCACAGGGCGTCGTCGACCGGCCGCTTGCGCGCGAACTTGTCGGTCGCCTCGCGCATGTTCTTCTTGAAGGCTTCGTCGCCGATCGGCCGGCGGGCCACGCCGACCACGTTGAACGACGATGGCAGAAGTCGATCTTTGCCGAGCGAGTACAGCGCCGGAACCAGCTTCCGTTTGGTCAAGTCGCCCGAGGCGCCGAAGATGACCATCGTGCATGGCGGTGGCACGCGCTCGCCGGAGAGACCCTGACGCAGCGGGTTTGCGGATTCGCTCATTTCGCTAGATCCTCCTTTTCAACTCTATTCGCTTATTTAGCCGATTCCGGATGATTGGTGGCCGTCACGCGCTCGGCGCGCGGGCGGGGCTTGGGGCCTCCGCAGGTCGGGCACCTCTCGAGCTCGTTGCGGCGCGCAATGAACGCGCGCACGACATGGACCACCGTCGCGTGGCTCCAAGTCAAAGGCGACACCGACAAGGGCGCGTTGGTGAACGGGTGCACCTGCTCGGCCAATATGCCCGACGGCAGCTTGTGCGCGTCGACCCACTCGAGATAGGGCAGCGCCTCGACTAGCTCGGCCACAGTCTTGGCCTTTGCGATGCGCCACTGCGCCAGCCACATCGTGCAGATGAACCATGGATTGCCGGGCACCCGCTGCTTGTCGTCGGAAACCGCGTGGTAGTAGTCGCCCTCGTAGCGCGCCACGCCGCCGACATCGGTCTTGAACCACAAACGCTCTTCGACCTGCTGCATGGTCGCGACGACCTTGGGATCGTCGGCCGCATAGGCGCCGAATGCGAACGCGCCGTAGAGTGACGCGTCGATGGTCGGGTCGACGTCGACCGTGCCGTCGTCGCGCACGTTGATCATGCGGGCGAAGCGGTTGAGCTCGGGGCGCCACAGATAGTGATCCATCGCGTCGCGGATCTCGGCAGCGGCCTGACGGTAGCGCACCGCGTGCTCGTCCTCGCCGAAGGCCTCGGCGAAATTCCCCGCTGCAACCAGGCCGGCCCAAACCGCCGACGTCGTGAAGGTCAAAATCCCCCGCCGCTCCTCCCACAGATCATAGGACGGCGCCGGCAGCTTGGTGTGCGTCTCGCGGTAGGAGACCAAAAAATCGCCGGCCCGACGGACCAGCCGGCCATAGAGCGGCTTGATCGCCTCGACATTGCCCCAGCGGACGAAGTGCCGCCACAGCGCAAACAGGACGAGCGCGGTTTCGTCCTCCTGGATCGGCAGCTGCGGCGCGCCGACCTTGCCGTCGACCATCGCCACCCACGGATGCCACGACGACGCGAATGACTTGTCCGGGTTGTACTTGTGCAGCAAATATCCTTCGGGGCGAATGACGTCGGCGCAAAAGCCGAAGAAGCGCAACGAAGCGTCGCGGTAACCGGCCTCGTCGAGGGCGTTGGCCACCAGCGCGCCATCGCGGGGCCAGACGTAGGAATAGGTGTCGCGCGCGAACTGCGTGATGTCCGAGTCGTTGGCCGCGATGATGCCGCCGCCCTCGTCGATGTGCGTGCGGATCACGAGGAGCGACCGCCGGTACAGGTCACACAGCGACGGGGACAGCCCCTCGAAGTCGCCGACCTCGCGCAGATCTTTGTCCAGCCACAGCTTCCAATAGGCGCGCGTGCGATGGATGAGCGCGTCGGGACCGCGGGCGACGATCTTGGCATTCAGCTCGCGCACGCCGTCCCATACGCCGCCCCAGCTCTTGGATGCGCACAGCCAGTAGTGCACGACCTTGGTGCCGTGCGCCGGCAGTAAGAACTGCGCCGCCCCCACCGAGTCGACCGCGCCCTGCGCGATCGGATTCATGCCCAGGATGCCGTCCTCCGCGTCCTTCCAGGTGCCGTCTTTGTTGCCGCCCTTTTGGCCGCACGCG
>JBBQIO010000781.1:0-2414 GCA_038325015.1 Polyangia bacterium | reverse complement strand
GACCTGCCGACTGAGCGACTTTGACAGGCTGTCGAGAACCGAAAGTGCGGAGGCCTGCAGTGCCGAGTGACGCGACAGCTCGGCATAGAGGGCCACCTGCCGATCGAGCTGGTGGGTCACGCGACGCAGGTGCTCGCGATGCAGCTCGGCCGGCAGCCCGTGCCCAGAATGCAAGGGCCCGATCTCTCGGGGCGAGTCGAGCGCTTCCCGTAGCGCAAGCACGACAGCGTCGAACCCGTCGCCTCGCGAGACGTAGCAGTTGGCGCCGAAAGCGGACGCCAGCGCGCGATCCGCCGCTTCGACGTAATGGGCCGACATGAGGACGATCGGCACCCCAGCGTGCTCGGGATCGTCACGCAGCAACTTGGCGAGCGTAAATCCGTCCATCCCCGGAATCAGCACGTCGCTGACGATGGCGTCGAGCTTCGTCGTAGCCGCGATCCTGAGCGCCGACTCACCATCCTCCGCGACCAGCACATCGAACCCGGCGCCGGCCAGCACCACCTGCGCGAGCTTTCGCTGCACCGGATCATCGTCGACCAAAAGGACGGTCTTGCCGGCGACGGTAACGGCCGGTGGGCGGCCGACGTAGCGCTCGACGAGCTCGATGAGGCGCGAGGGCTGCACCGGCTTGATGAGCACGTCCAAGAAGCCCGCTCCGAGCAATCGCTCTTCCTGGGTGTGCGCCCATCCGGTGACCGCGACGACGGGAACGGTTGGGGCCAGAGTGCGCAGGCGCAGTCCGACTTCGAAACCGTCCATGTCGGGAAGCCGACAGTCGAGGAGCACCAGCGACGGAGCTTTTTCCGCCACCTGACGGAGCGCCGACTCACCGTCGCCGGCCTCCTGCACTTGGTGGCCCGCCGTCTGCAACGCGGCTCGCATCAGCGCGCGCGTCGTTTGGTTGTCTTCGACGATCAGTATGGATTGGCTGCTCATGGTGCTCCCCCCGCCCAACCGCCCATTTCAGCTACGTTCGATTCATTAGCCTACACGAGCTTCCCGCGGCTAATTGCGGAAATATCCATAAATCGGGTAACTCCCCTCTCGGCGGTGCCAACGAGCGCGGCCATTGACCGGCTGGCCCACCGCGCTCAACCATGAAGTGAACGCGTCAGTAGGCGTGGCGAAATTTGCGGAACGCTAAGAGCGTCATCCGTACTAGCGTGGCGCCGTTGCGAAAGCGGCTGATCTTCGTTTCGCCATAGGTGCGCGCGCGGTAGCGCACCGGCAGCTCAGCGATCTTGAGATTTTGCTTGGCGGCTCCAAACAAGAGATCGAAGTCCCCAAAAGGATCGAAATCGCCGAAAAACGTACGTGCATTGGCAATGCGCTCGTAGTCTTTTCGAAACAGGACCTTCGTCCCGCACAACGTGTCTTTGAGGCGCTGCTCCAAGATCGCAGAAAGCGCGACACCAAAGAACTTGTTACCAATCGAATTCAAAAACCGCATTGCTTCGCCTTCCATCGGATAGGCCAGCCGCGAGCCATTGACGAACTCGGCCTTGCCCTCTGCGATACAGGCGTAAAATTTCGGCAGGTCCTCAGGCGCGACCGTCAGATCCGCATCCAAGATGAAGAGCACGTCGCCTGCCGCAGCAGCAAAGCCCTTGCGAACAGCGTCGCCTTTGCCCTTGCCGTCGCCCTGATGGATGAGCTTGAGCCCGCTGCGCGTCTTTGCACCGATATGTTTTTCGATCGCTTCGACCGTGCCGTCATCCGAGTTGCCGTCGACGAAAATGATCTCGGTGGAGCGACCGAGGTGCGGCGTGCGCGCAACGATCGCGTCGATGTTGCCGCGCTCGTTTTTGCACGGAACGACGATGCTGCAGGAATATTCGCGCTCCGGCACTGGGCCGCCGCCGCCGCCGAGCTTGCAGACAAAAAACTGCGTCAGCGCCAGCTCGCGCAAGAGCGGCAGCCGCGCCGCATACCGATTGAGCAAGGTCGACACCAAAGGCACCGACAATGGCAACAGCTGCGCCGTGCCATCGCGAATGATCTCGAAGTGGTTGAGCTCCAAGAGATTGCGAATGTCGTTCATTCCGAGCCAGTTTTGCTGCGCGATCGGCATCTTGCGGCCGAGCTTTTCCGCCAGCTTCAGGAGCGGCTCCCAGACAAAATTGTAATAGGTGATGAACACGCGGGTGCGCGCATGGCACACCGTGCGCAGCGCGCGAAACGCCGACCACACGTCGCCGAGCGTGCCGACGACATCGGACATCACGACATAGTCGAAGGTCTGCCCCTTCAACTCCGGAATATCGAGCGTCTCGGCGTCGCCGACGTGGAATGAGAGGCCGGGATGTTTGCTGCTGGCGCGGTCAATGAGCGCGGGCGACAGATCGATACCGACGCCGTCTCGGGGCTTGAGCGCCGCCAGCAGATCCCCGGTACCGCAACCAATTTCCAGG
>JBBQIO010000780.1:0-2419 GCA_038325015.1 Polyangia bacterium | reverse complement strand
TACTGAGCGGTCTCCTCGACGCTGAGCTTGAAAGTACCGGCGCGCGCTGTGCTGCTACCGGCCAAAACTTTGACGTAGTAGATCCCCGCCGTGTTCGTACGGTGGGTGATTACCTGCGACGCACCGACGTGCGCATCGCTGCCGCCCGCTTCGCGGCGCAGCCGGCTGCCCAGCCTGTACAGCGCCATCGTGTAGTCCGAAGATATGTCGGCCAAGGTCGCGGTCAGCGTCACATGCGCCGGCAAGACCAGCTTGAACCAAGCGACGTCGTCCTTGCCGGCAAGCGTTCCCTCGACGCTCGAGTCGAGGCACAGGTCGCTGGCCAGGGTCGCCTTGTCGTCCGGCTTGCGCTCGTGCTGGATGCGTCCTTTGCCGCATTGCGCTTGTCGCGGGATGCACTTGCCGCCGTTGCACGTCTCGTCGACCGGGCACGCGCCACAACTTCCGGACCCACCACCAGGCGGTGGCGCGCCCTGACCTGCCACGTAGCGATTGATGAATTCGGCGTATTGATCGACGCGCGTGTCGTAGCCGCCGCCCGTGCAGCCGAGCTGCCCGTACGAGGTCGTGCCCACGATGGTCTCGCGTCCGTCGATGTTCATGAACGCCGGTCCGCCCGAGTCGCCGTTGCAGGTCTCTTTGGTCGAGTCGCCGATCTCGAGCAGCAGCGACGACACTGAATTGAGTGTCGTGGTGACCTCGCGGCGCATTCCGGCACCCGTCTGGGTGGCGCCGTTGTCGAGCCCATAGCCGACGAGCCGAATCGGACTGCCGGCGTTCGCGCTCGACAGCGCGCTCCGATTGTAGGGCAGCGGCTTGATGGTCACCGGCGCGCTCAAGATGGCGATGCCAACGTCGTGTCCACCCGCCAAATTGTTGATGTCGAACTGCTCGTCGTAGTGGGTCTCTTTGACGCCGACCCACTGTCCGCTCGTAGCGTCGTCGAGGTTCGGCCCGAGAAACGCCCGGAACACCGCGCCCGGACCCACCTCGGAGGGCAAGACGCAATGCGCTGCGGTCAGAAGGACCGTCGGCGCGATCACCTCGGCGGTGCACAGGGAGCCGCTCTGCGCGCCGGGCTGTTGTGCGTACAGCGCCACCACCGCCGGGTCGCCGCCATCGGTGACACCGCCGATAATCGGCGCGTCGGCCTCATCGACCGTGCTGTTGGGGTTGGCCTGGCAGCTGGCAGCGCAGGCGAGCAGGAAAAAACAGTTCAGGCGCAGGGTCTTGTTCAAAGGAGCCTCCTCGTCGATGACGACAAGGTCCGTTGAGCAATCTAGAGACCAACGCGACGACGGCCGTAAACCCGCACCAAACGGTCGATCGCCGCGCTCAAGATCCGAAAGCCGGACACCGATCCGAGAGCCGGACAATTTTGTTAAAGTCCGGCCATGACTCAAACGTACAAAGGTGGCTGTCAGTGCGGCAAGGTCCGCTACCAAGTGTCGATGGATCTGGGCAAGGTCATCGCGTGCAATTGCTCGATGTGCGGCAAAAAGGGAACGCTCCTGAGCTTCGTTCCCTTCGAGCAATTCACGCTGCAGGCCGGACAGGATGCGCTCACCAGCTATCACTTCAACAAGAAGCACATTGATCATCTGTTCTGCTCGACGTGCGGCGTGACTTCGTTCGCGCGGGGCAGCCGACCCGACGGCACGAAGATGGTTGCGGTCAACACGCGCTGCCTCGACGACGTCGATGTCGCCAAGCTAGAAGTGCAGCACTACGACGGAAAAGCGCTTTAAAGGCAGCGCCAATACCCGAACGACCAGCATGGACGGCAGAGCCCCGCGCGGGGCGATCGCGTCGTTGCGCCCACTGCGATAAGATCGCCCAGCCCATGCAAACCCAACCGATCAAGGATGCGGTCGCCGTCATTGCTGCCTGTATTGCCCGTGAGCCCGCCGCTGAAGAGGCGGTTCGCGCCCGCTGGCGGGCCGGCCATAGACCGCAAGCCTCGCTCCCCGACGACGTCGCGCAGGCCGCCGATTTTTTGACCGCTGCGCTCCCCGCGTTCACGCAGTCGGATAACGGCTTCGCCCTGCTCGGCGATCTGCTGTCGCAACCGGGCGGCGCGGTGATTTTGCGTTGGGCCTCGGCGAGCGCATGGCGGCTCGACGTGCGACTGGCACCGCTATTGGCCATCGCTGCCACGCAACCCGAAGCCGGCGCGCTGGTCCCTGCCGTCGCCGCCGACCGTGTCGTCGCGGGGCCGTTCGGCGATGCTCTCGCCTGCGCGCCGTTTTTGGGCGACGGCCAGGCCCTGGCCCTGCCGGCGAATCGTGAGGCGCGCGCACGCCTGGAGATCTTGATCTGGGAAGCGGGTGCCAGTGCTCGCGAGGTTCCGGCACTCGGACGGTGGCTGTTCAGCGCCGCGTCGACGTTCGACGAGCTGATCTCCAAGCCCAGCCATGGT
>JBBQIO010000779.1:0-2420 GCA_038325015.1 Polyangia bacterium | reverse complement strand
GGACGTCGCCCTTGACCGTCGCCAGGACGATGACGCCCTTGTCGGAGCCGGCCTCGCGAGTCATGAATTTTTGCAGGTGCGCGACCGCGGCCTTCATCGTCTCGGCCGACTGCAGGACGAACGGCAGCTGCATCTGGCCCGAGCCGAACAGCTCGCCGACCTCCTTCATGCCGTCGAGCAGGATCGAATTGATGATGTCGAGCGGGTCGTGGGTCTGGCGTGCTTCGTCGAGGTGCTTCTCGATGCCCAGCTTTTTCCCGTCGATGATGCGGCGCTTGAGCCGGGCCTCGATGGGCAGCGCCATCTCGTCGTGCTGTGCATCGCCGTGCACGCGCGTCGCCGCCTGAAAGTGGGCGATGAAGGCGAACAGCGGATCGTGACCTTCGCGGCGGCGGTCGTAGATGAGATCGCGCGTCAGCTCGACCTCGTTGGGCGCGAGCTTGGCCAGCGGGATGATCTTGGCGGCGTTCAAAATCGCCGCGTCGAGGCCGCGGGCGAGTGCCTCGGCGAGATAGACCGAGTTGAGGATCTGCCGCGTGTAGGGCTGCAGGCCGAAGGAAATGTTGGACAGGCCGAGCAGCGTGCGGCAGCCGGGGACCGCCGCCTTGATGCCGGCAATCGCCTCCAGCGTCTCGACGCCGGCTTTGCGCGAGTCCTCGTCGCCCGAGCCGATGGTGAAGGTCAGCGGATCGAAGAGCAGCGCCTCGGGGGGGAGTCCCCAGCGGCCGCACGCGATGTCGGCGATGCGGCGCGCGACGGCGATTTTGCGCTCCGCGGTCTTGGCCATGCCGTCTTCGTCGATGGTCAACGCGACCAGGCCGGCGCCATAGGTTCGTGCCAGCTCGCATAGGCGGTCGGCTTTGGGCTCGCCGTCTTCGAGGTTGATAGAGTTGATGAGCGCGCGCCCGCCCGACAACTTGAGCGCCGCCTCCAGCACGTCGAGTTGTGTAGTGTCGATGCACAAGGGCAGTGGCACTTGTGTAGCGAAGCGTCGCACCACCTCGGTCATGTCGCGGACTTCGTCACGCCCGACGTAGGCCGTGCACACGTCGATGAGGTGCGCGCCCTCGTGCACCTGGTCTTTGGCCATCTCGGTGAGCGCGTCCCAGTTCTCGGACAAGAGCAGCTCGCGGAATTTTTTCGAGCCGTTGGCGTTGGCCCGCTCGCCGACGATCAGCGGCCCCGGATCTTGGGTCAGCGTGACCGCGGAGTAGAGCGAAGTCACCGAAGGGGCAAGCGGCGTCTGCGCGCGGCGATCGCGCGGCACCAAACCGCGCACGGCCTCGACCAGCGCCGTGATGTGCTCGGGCGTCGTGCCGCAGCAGCCGCCGACCATCGAGATGCCGTACTCCTCGACGAAGCGCCGCTGATGCCGCGCCAGATCGTCGGGCGTCAGGTCATACGTGGCCACGCCGTCGACGTTGCGCGGCAGGCCGGCGTTGGGTAGCACGCTGACGAAGCGGCTGGCGTGCTGTCCGAGAAAGCGCACATGCTCTTGCATCAAGTCGGGGCCGAGCGCGCAGTTGACGCCCACGACATCGACATCCAGCGCTTCGAGCGCCGGCAGCGCCGCGGCGACCTCGGTGCCCACCAGCATGGTGCCGGTGGTCTCGACGGTGATCTGCACGATAATCGGAACTTCGCGGCCGGTAATTCGCATCGCCTCGCGCGCCGCGATCACGGCGCATTTGGTCTGCAAGAGGTCTTGCGACGTCTCGATCTGGACGATGTCGATGCCGCCGTCGATCAGGCCGCGGATCTGCTCGACGAAGCCGCGAAACTGCTCGTCGAACGAGATGTGACCGAGCGAGACCAGCTTGGTCGTCGGCCCCACCGAGCCGGCCACGAAGCGCGGCTGTGCCGGCGTTGAGTAGTCGCGAGCGACCTGCTTGGCCAGCAGTGCAGAGGCGCGCGACAGCTCGTACGCGCGCGGCGCCAGGTCGTATTCCACCAACACTACGGGCGAACTGCCGAAGCTGTTGGTCTCGACCAGGTCGCAGCCGGTGGCGAAGTACTCGGCGTGGATGCGCGAGATGACGTCGGGACGGGTGACGTTGAGGATCTCATTGCAGCCTTCGAGCTGCGCCGAGCCGAAATCGTCGACGCTGAGGTTGGCTCGCTGCAGCATGGTGCCCATCGCGCCGTCGAAGACCAGCACGCGCTCGGTCAGAAGGCCGAGGACGGCGAAGCGTCGGCAGCGCTCGGCGAGATCGAAGCGCGGTGGTGGTGGATACAGAGCGCCCGGTGCGCTCTTGGTCGGTTTGCTATCGCTGCTCATGTCGATTCTCGGCTCGCTTTGCGTCCGCGCAGGGCGAGCGCTTCGAAATGTGGCTGCCGGCGCTCTTGGCCCGCCGACTGTAGGTGAACGGTCTCCAAATGCGCAGATCGCATCCAGCCGCGCAGCTGCGCGGGTGTGAATC
>JBBQIO010000778.1:0-2420 GCA_038325015.1 Polyangia bacterium | reverse complement strand
GCGGCGGTTGCGCAGGTTGCGGAAGTCGTACTCGAAGGGGTCGCGCAAATAGTGATACATGGGAATAATTGATACAATAGTTAAAAAGCCAAATAAGAATAATAACCGGCGTGGTGATTGAGTTGCGAGGCGCGAGATGATTTCCGAAAAAGTCCCCACGGCGCGCGACTGCCGCCGTCCGCTGCGCGCCTTGCCGTCGAACGTAGCCAAGAGTGCCGGCAGGACCAGCAGAGTCGCGGACCACGCTGCGACCATGCCGATGCCGCCGATCGCGCCGAACTGCGAAAAGCCGCGAAAGCGAGTCACGGTCAATGATGCATAGGCGATGGCCGCGCCCAGCGCCGCCACGGCCGTCGGTCGCCAGGTGGCGGCCAGCGCGATCTGCACAGCCTGGCGCGAGGTTCGTCCAGCGCGCCGCTCCTCTTCGTAGCGCGCCAGCACGATGATCGGAAAATTGATGCCATTGCCGACGACGATCGACCCCATGAACGCGGTCGAGGCGTTGAGATAGCCGAACATCAGATCGGCGGCGCCGAACGCGGCGGCGACCCCCATTACAGCGGGAATGCCGAGGAATGGCACGGCGCGGAAGCGGCCGTAAAAAATGATCACGACGAAGCACACCAAGGTTACGCAAATGGCGGTCGCCCACACCAAATCGCTCTCGAGCGCCTCCCGCTCCTTGAGCTGCGCCATGACGTCGCCCGACAAGATGATCTCCATCCGCGGGTGGTAGCGGTGCGGGTCGGCCTCGCGCGCCAATCGCTCGGCCTCGTGCGCCAGCCGTTCACCGGCACGCTCGGCGAAGAGGCCTCCCGGTGGGCGGCAGACGACGACCACGAGATGCCCGCCCTCACCCTCGAAATAACCGGTCGGGTAGGGATCGAACGCTTGCCCCGCTTTTTTCATGCGCTCGACAATCGCGTCGGGCGTCTCGGAGTCGCCGAGATCGACCAGGAGGGGATTTTTGCGGCGCTCGATCGCGCCGTGAATCGCGTCGCGCAACGCTTCGAGATCGGCAAGCTTGGCGTACAGCCACCGTCGCTGGGCAAAGAAGTCGCGCTCGGCACGCACGTCGTACGCCACCATCTGCACGACGTCCGGGCCGAGCTTGCGCAATTTGGCCGTCAGATCCTCGGCCAGCCGCAAGTTTGCCGCGCGATCCGGGCTGGCGATGCCAATCTGCAGCACTGCGGTGCCGCCAATCCGCGTCGACAGATGGCGCAGCTCCTCGACCGCCGGATCCGCCGACGGCAGGAGTTCGGCGACATTGGTACGCAGCTCCAGCCGCGCGGCCAAGAAGCCAGCGCCAACCGTGAACAGCGCGGCGACGATGAGAATGGCGCGACTGTGCCGCCAAACAAAATCGCAGTAGGCGTCGAAGGCGGGGCGCTTGGGTCGGGTGCGGGCAAACAAAGCGGCAAAATCTACCATGCTGACAGCGTCCACCCCACGACATATAAGGGCGTCGTGCGGACGGACGGCAGCGTGCTCGTGCTCGGCGGCGGCGTGGTCGGCTGCATGGTGGCGCTGCGCCTGGCCGAGCGCGGCGTGCGGGTCACCTTGTTGGATCGCGGCGGGACCGAGGGCGCGTCGCGCGCCGCGGCGGGCATTTTGTCGCCGGGCGCCGAGGCCGAGCAGGAGGCCTTCGTGGGCCTGGCGCTGCGCAGCCGCGCCTTGTGGAACGATCTGAAAGACGCGCGCGGCGCCGAGGCGCTGGGCTGGCGGAGCGCCGGCACGCTCCGGGTGGCACTCGATGTCGGAGAGCAGGACGAGCTCGATCGCGAAGCGGCCAGGCTCGCTGCATGGGGCATCGTGGGTGAGCCGCTTTTGGCCAAGGACGTGGCTCGGCTCGAACCGGGCTTGGCGCCGGTTGTCGGCGCGCTGCGTTTCGCCGACGATGCGCAGGTCGAGCCGCGACGCGTGATGGCGACGTTGATCGCGGCGCTGCATGCGTCTGCGGTGGTGCGGCTACAGGAATCCGTTGAGGCGCTCAGCTTCCGAGCCGGCCGCTGCAGCGGCCTCAGGACAGCGCGGGGCGAGTTGAACGCCGACGCCGTGGTGGTCGCGCTCGGCAGCTGGTCCAGTCTCTTGCCCGGAGTGCCCAGTGGTGCACCCCTGGCGACCGTCGCGCCGTTGCGCGGCCAGATGATCGAGCTGCGCCTGCCGGCACCGCCGGTCCGAAATATTATCTTTGGCGGCGGTGGATATCTGCTGGCGCGCGCTGACGGTCGAACGCTGTGCGGCGCGACCGAAGAGCACACCGGCTTCGAGCTGGCGACAACCGACGACGCGATCGAGCGGCTGCGTGCGCGCGCCGGCCGACTCTGCCCAGGGCTAAAAGACATGCCCGTCGCCGACGCCTGGGCCGGTCTGAGGCCGACCACGCCGGATCATCTACCGCTCATCGGCAGGACGCG
>JBBQIO010000777.1:0-2421 GCA_038325015.1 Polyangia bacterium | reverse complement strand
GCGGCCGGATCTCGAGAGTCTCGAGCTGTCGTGCATCAACACCAACACGCCCATGCCGTACATCGACCTCGTCAACGAGGTGCTGGAATCGGCGGTGACGACGCCAAGCGGGTCCGTGCCTTCTGGTGGATGGCCACAGACCACTGCGACTGCAGAGTCACTTCGGTTAACGCCCGAGCACACCATCGATCCGGCGTATGACATTCTGGCGCACTCGACGATGGCCATCGGGCTACCCTTCGATCTGGCTTCGGTCAGCGCGCGAAGCTTCCTTTCGCTGGTTGGCGTCAACCGCGACGAGCTCATCGAGGCCTTCTTGCCGCTGCCGGCGAGCGGCATCGACCACCGTGTCGCCGCCGATATTCTCGGCATGAGCGCCGCCGAATATCAGATGCTGTCGACGACGGTGCCGGTGGTCACTGCGAAGGCTGCTGTCACTGCGCAAAAGACATTGAATGGCTTGGCCCTCGCTGGCGGCGCGTCGGTCGCTGATGCCGACTATGTGCTTGTGATGGGACAGGTGGATCCCAAAGAGAACGGCATCTACCTCGCGCACGCCGGCGCATGGACGCGTGCACCGGAGATGACCGGAACCCTGTCGACGGGCCTCCAGGTCCAGATTGCTGGCGGTGACCGCTATCTTCTGGCCGTCTTGGCGCCAGTCAAGGTCGACACAGAAAACGTATCTTTTGTGCGTGGCCCATCGGACCGGATTGACCATCTCGAAGAAGAGTCCGGCCTCGACTTCTCGACGCTACGGGCTCTGTTGCGCACCAGTTTTCTTTCGGCGGGCAAGGTCGCTTACGACATCAAGCTCGGCGACCCCAAGACCTGCGACCTCAAACAAGCATTCGTAGATCCTCTCCTCAACGCCTACGCTGTCGCGCGGCTCGGCCGGTTGGTTCGTCTGCAGCGGCATCTTGGATGGAGCTTTCACGAGCTCGATCTCGCGCTTACTGCCGTCGGGGCTACCGATCTCGACGACGCGACCCTGCGTGACTTGGCATTGCTCGAGCGCTTGCGACGGCGGCTCAAGGTGCCGGTCCTCGAGCTCCTCTCGTGGTTCGGCAACCTCGACACCGGGCTCAACGACGACGACACCTTGTCGCTGTACGAACGCATCTTTCAAGATCAGGCGGTGCTGGCGCCGGATGCGATCAAAGCATTTTCTCTCGCTGCCGATCGAAGTGACCTCGCGGACACCACGCAGAAGCTCAGCGACCACCTCTCCGTTCTCGTTGGCGTTTTGCGTACCACAGAGGCCCAGATTGGCGCGGTCCTCACCGCCTCGAACACGCTCGACCTCATTCACTTGTCGTCGCTCTATCGACACACCTCGTTGGCTCGCGTGCTTGGCTGGTCGGTCGCCGATGTCCTCGCACTGCAAGCGCTCAGCGGCCTTGATCCGTTTGGTACCGATGCCAGCGGGCCGTCGACGACCTATGCCTTCCTGGACGCGGCGCTTTTCGTAAAAGCCTCGGGCCGTAGTCTCGTCGAGCTCGGCCAGATACTGCGAGACAACTTTGATACCAATGACGCTGCCGCCCGCGACAGACAGGTGGCTAATATATTGGGTGAGCTTGGCACCGCCCTCGCCAAAGCCTCTGCCGACCCGATGGATGCGCAGAGGACGCTGGTCGTGCAAAAACTCTCGGCGGCGTTGCGGCTCGATCCGTCGGTGCTCGACGCACTGGTCGCGAGCCTGCCTTCCGCTGGAGCTGCGCCCGGAAAGCTCGCCAGCGACGACTTTATCGATGGCGCGTTGGCCACGAATCCATCCACAGCGACCCATGCCATCGCCACGACCAAGGCTCTGCTCAAGCTGGCGACGCTGTTCGGGTGGCTTCGCATCACCGCTGATCGACTCAAGTTCGTCGACAGCAGCGGTACTTCGGTGCCGGGCTGGCTCGTGCAGCACAGCGCCGAGCACGGCTGGCTGGACCTCGCATCGCTTCCCACCGCCAGCTCTTCTGCTCAAAAGACCTTCGCGGCCTACCGTCGCATGGCCGAGACGTTTCGTTTCTGGGATCGTTTCGTGACTAGCAGCGACTCGCTCTACAAGGTGCTGACCGCAAAAGATCGCGATGCCTACGCAACGCAGCTCTATACGGTGGCCCAAACACCGTCGTGGAGCCAAGACGATATCGCTTTTCTATTGGGAAGCACAGGCCAGCTTCACGCCGACGATCCGACGGCGGTACCCAATTTCGGCACGGCGCTCGCGTACGGCAACGGCGCAATGCTTGGGCGGATTGCATTGTGCGTCTCTCTGCTGCGCTTGTTGGGTGTGCGCGCCACCACGTGGCGGGTATCGGTCTCGTCGTCACGCCAGAAGCCGATGACACTCAAGCGCGCAACCTCGTCGAGCGAGTGAAGGTAGGTAGAGAGAATATCTTCGGCTGCCGCGCTGGTGATCTCCCG
>JBBQIO010000776.1:0-2432 GCA_038325015.1 Polyangia bacterium | reverse complement strand
TTGATGCTGACCCAAGGCCGTAGTTTTTTGCTGCACCGAACGGCGACTCCGCCGGTGTCGGTCGCACACGAGGGCCACGCAGACCACGAGGACAAGTCGGCGGCGCCTCCCTCGACCACCAACGGCCGGCGCACGCGCATGGCACCAGACGTTGCCGTCTTGCAGGCCGAGCGTGAATATCAGGACGCCGTGAGCGTGCTCGAAGCCGAGTATCGGCAGGCGCGCGGCCTGTTACCGGCAGCGACGGCGGTTCGCTACGATGAGTCGTTTGCAAAAACCCGCCGGGCGATGGACCAGGCGCGCGTCGCGCTGAGCACCGGCCCGGCCAGTCACGACCTCGATGGACGGCTTGCGCTGCTCGACGGATATGCCGAGTACGCCCAGTCGCTTCAGGCGGTCGTCACCGATTTGAGGAAAAAACCATGACCCCCTCTATGAAGACCATGTGCGGCCACGCTTGTGCAGTGTTGCTGGCCGGGTTGATGTTGTGCGCCGGCAGCACCGCGTTCGCCAAACCGAGTGCGCCCCCCAAAGCGGTGGAGCCGGCGGAAGCGCCGGAAGCGCCCGATTTCGAAATTGCTGACGTTGCGCCGATTGCGCCGATTGCGCCGGTTGCGCCAGTCGGGCCGCGCGAACACCCCGCGCCCATCGGCGCGCCGCTTGCGCCGTTGCCTCCGCTTCCGCCGTTTCGCAGCAACAGCGACGGCGATTCGCGCCAATCCACCGCCGAGCTCCTGGTCAAAGGGCCGGTCACGGTCCACATCAACGTCATCTCGACCGATGTGGTGATCGTCGGCGGCAGCGGCAACCGGGTCAAGGCGCACATGTCCGACGGCGAGGCCGGCGTGCGCCTGACCGCGCATGGCGACCGCATCGACGTCACCCTCGACGCCGGACGCGGCAAAGGCAGCTGGGTCGCCGTCGACGGCGACCTGCGCGTCGAGTTGCCCGCCGGCAGCGCGGTCGAAGTGTCGAGCGTCTCGGGCGACATTCACGTCAGCAACATCGGCAAGCTGCGCGCCCGCCTAGCCTCCGGCGATCTGACGCTCAAGGGCGCCTCCGGCGTCGAGGCGCAGCTGGTCTCGGGCGACGTGGTGCTGGACGACATCCACGGTGAAGTCCGACTGCGCACAGTCTCGGGCGACGCGCACATCAATCAGTCGAGCGGCCCGTCGAGCCAGCTCGAATTCGGAACAACCTCGGGGGATCTCACCTGGTCGGGCGGCTGCGGCAGCGGCTGCCGCATCGAGGCGCGCACCATGTCGGGCGACGTCAAGCTGCAGCCGGCAGCGTCGAGCTCCTACGAGATCGCGTTTGCCAGCCACGCGGGGGATTTCAACAACGCCGCCAAGGCGCAGCTTCTGACCGACAACAAGCGCGACCACGGTTCGGATGTGCGCGCCCGTCAGGGCAAAGGCGAAGGGCTGATCGAATGCCAGACCTTCTCCGGCGATCTCACGCTCAGCCGATAATCGAAAGTCGGTCGCCTAACGCGAGTCGTGCAGCGTGCCCGACGGCAGCTCGATGGCGGACAGGAAGCCTCCCTTGCCCGCGCCGGTGTCGAGTCCGACCAGATCGCCGCAGATCCACGGCTCGTCGCGCTCCGCCTCGGGCCGTTCGACCGGTAGCTCGGCCACCGGGGTGTGGCCAAATACGACGCGCTTGCCCTGATAGCCGCGGAAAAAACGCGGCTCGCGCATCCACAACAGCGGCTTAGGCGCCGAGTCGCGCGGATGCTTCCAGGCCCCCTCTTCACCATCGAGACCCGCATGCACGTACAGCGCGTGCTCGTCCTCGTGCCACAGCGGCAGCGATTCCATCCAGCCGACGACCTCGGCCGGCAGCCAGCTCGACACCACCAGCATCTTCTGCAGCTCTTCGGTGGGCAGCGACTCCTCGCCCTCGAGCGGCGCGCCGCCGATGAATGAGCGATAGGTGCGCGCACAGCCGTTGGCCGACTGCACCAAGAACGGCAGGTCGGGCTTGTGCCACGACTGCACCCACTTGTCCTCGTGGTTGCCACGCAGGGTGATCACGTTGTCGGGCGCACCGGCGACCAGGCGGCGCACCCGATCCACCACGCCGGCCGAATCCGGTCCGCGGTCGACGTAGTCGCCGAGGAAGACCAGCGTGTCGCTGTCGGCAAGCGGGAGCTTGAGCAGCAGACGATCGAGCGCCGCCGAGTCGCCGTGAATGTCGCCAATGATGAACGTTCGCCGCGTCACTCGAACTACATAGCGCAAAACGGGCGCGAACGGGCCGCCAACGGGATGAGGACCGCCTTGCGCCAGGAGGTGAACTCGGTTAGGTCTACGCCCATGAACGACCAGGTCAAACAGCAGATCGAATCCACCGTCAAAGGCAACAAGGTGGTGCTCTTCATGAAGGGCAACCGCAGCTTTCCGCAATGCGGCTTTTCCGCGACGGTGGTT
>JBBQIO010000775.1:0-2436 GCA_038325015.1 Polyangia bacterium | reverse complement strand
TCCGGCGATCGAGGCTTGGCAGCAGCGGGCGCAAAAATAGCCTGCGCGCTCGGAGAGTTGCGCAGAGCGGTCCGCGCGCCTATTTGCTCCCGGAGATGAAGATCCCACCGACCGAGCCGCTGCAGATCACTGAACCCGCTCCCCTGCGCGGCCGCAATGACCTGCGCCGCAATCTGGTCGGACTGTCACGCGATGATCTGAAAAGCACGCTCGCCGAGGCGGGGCTCGAGCCTTTCCGCGCCCAGCAGATCTGGCACTGGATCTATTGGCACGGTGTCACCGACTTCGAGCGCATGACCAACATCGCCAAGAAGACGCGCGACCGCCTCAATGAGCTGTTTGTGATCGAGCGGCCGCAGATCGTGACTGAACTGCGCTCGACCGACGGCACACGCAAGTGGCTACTGCGCTTCCCCGACGGCAACGAAGTCGAGACGGTCAATATTCCGGAAGAAGATCGCGGCTCGGTCTGCGTGTCGAGCCAGGTCGGATGCACCTTGACCTGCAGTTTTTGCCACACCGGCACCCAGCCGCTGGTGCGCAACCTCACGCCCGACGAGATCGTGGGCCAGTTCATGGTGGCGCGCGACAGCTACAACGAATGGCCGACGCCGACCTTGGAGACGCGCATGCTCTCCAACATCGTAATGATGGGCATGGGCGAGCCGCTGTACAATTTCGACAACGTCGTAGCTGCGCTCAAGATCGTCATGGACGACCAGGGCATTGCCCTGTCGCGGCGGCGCATCACGCTCTCGACCTCGGGCGTCGTGCCGATGATCCCGAAAGTCGGCGAGGCGCTCGACGTCAACCTCGCGGTGTCGCTACATGCCGTGAGCGACGACGTGCGCGACACGCTGGTGCCGATCAACAAGAAGTGGCCGATCGCCGAATTGCTGAAAGCGTGCACCGCCTATCCCGGCGCGCGCAACAGCCGGCGCATCACCTTCGAGTACGCGATGCTGAAGGGCGTGAACGACAGCGACGCCGATGCGCGCGAACTGGTGCGCATCCTGAAGCCGGTCCATGCCAAGGTGAACCTGATCCCGTTCAATCCCTGGCCAGGCGCGTCCTACGAGTGCAGCTCGAACAACCGCATCCACCGCTTCGCCGAGATCGTGAACGATGGTGGATTGAGCGCGCCAGTGCGCACGCCGCGCGGCCGCGACATCCATGCCGCCTGCGGCCAGCTCAAGAGTGAGAGCGTGCGCGGCCGGGGCGAGAAGGTCGTGCTCTAGGACGGACCGCCGCTACTCCTGCCGCTTCTGCAGCCACTTTTCAAAGCCGACGATGTCGCCAATGCCCTCGTCGACGACCGCGTCGTAGACCAGCGTGCTTGGCACGCGGCTCTCTCCTGTCTGCCGCCTGTTCGCCAGCGCGTGCTTGATCGTCAGGATGACTTCGCGATGCGCTTCGGTGATGCGTGGCAGGAGGGTCCGTAGATGGGCGAGATCGGGCTGTCTCTCCGGTCGATCGATCGCCCAGATATCGAACGTCCACTCGGCCCTGTCCGGAGCGCGCACCGAGAGGCCGAGATAAAGGCCGTCGGGATAGGAAGCCGGGTCGACGTTCCAGACGCCGGTATCGTTCCTGAGCCGGACGCCCGTCACGTACTTGTCCATCGGCATCAGCCTCGCGCCGATTTCCGCGAAGGCCCGGAGTGTGCTGCCATCGAGGCTGTCGCAGACGACGGTGATGTCGATGTCCCGTTGAACCATCAGGCCCATGGCGGAACTGCCGACGCGTAGGGGGCGCCCAATTCCGGTCAGCATCGCCTCCAGCCCGAGCAGTTCGACAATTGTGGCCGCCTCCTTCTGAAGTTGTTTCTGCGAGTCGATCAAATCTGACACTGGGTGCACCGTGGATGATTTACGTCGAAGTCTACCGGCGGAAAGTCCGACCCGCCTGAGCTTAAAACGACTTGACATTTGTTGCGTTATACGCAATATTACCGCAATGATCCATTCCTATCAAGCACCACTGTCATCCCGAGCGCAGCGAGGGATCTTTAAACTTTGCAGAACAGGGATCCCTCGCTTCGCACGGGATGACAAAGTGCGCATTCATAGAAATGCACGTGCGCTCGCATGCGTTTTCCGCCACCGTTTACTGGCGGTTTACCGGCCGTTTATCGACCGTTTCCCTCGGTTTATTCCGGACGGGTTTCTCGATGAATCAACGACTTGGCCGTCGTCGGCGCGGGACCGTATATAAACGGTGAAAACGGTCAGTCGAGCGCGTAGCGGCTCCACGCGACGAAAGCCGCCGTCCCGAGCAGCGCCATCGGGAGCGTCAGCCAGCCGTGCAGCAGCAGCATGAACCAAAGTCCGTGGACCAACTCCGCGATATTCGTCTCGCCCGTGGTGATCGACGCGCCGCCGAAGATCAGCACGTGGCTCACCACGACGACGAGAAGGGCGAGCAGGCTGTAACCCA
>JBBQIO010000774.1:0-2437 GCA_038325015.1 Polyangia bacterium | reverse complement strand
GGACTCGGGTCCATGTTCGCAGACGCACGGAGCGGCGGCTACTGTCCGAAGGTCACATTTCGGGCGGGGAGGCGAAGAACGTGGCCAGGTATGGTTTCTCGCGAAGCTCTCTCAGATCGTATTCGATCAGCGTGGCCGGATCGACTCCGAACGATGTCGCCGCCTGCGCGACGAGCGCGACGGCCGCGTGCAGGTGAGCGTCCAACGGCCCGCGCGGCCGCGGCTCCAACCAGCCGTCCGCCTCGCTGCGCAGAATGCTCGCCACCGAAGGGGGCGAGAGCGATTTCTCGGCCGTGGCCAGCCCGCGGTCGGGCCGCAACTGGTCCCAGGAGATGCCGGCCTGCACTGCGGTCACCGCAATCCAGTAGAGCACCTGAGATCCTTCAAGAAGGACATCGCTCGTCCCATCGACGTGCCGGTGCGATCCGTCGAGCACGCCGGCGAGTTCGGCAAGTTCTTGCCCAATGCGAACCATGCTTTTAGGATCGTCCGAGCGCAGTCGCGCGGAGGTCGATGAGATGTTGGCGAAGTCGTTGTCGCGCAGAAACGTGAAGGCGGCGTACCAGAGTTTTGTGAGCGATTCGAGATTGAAGTTGGCGCCGCCGCTGGCATACACGGCCGCTGGGTCGAACCATCGTTCCTTCGTGACGGTGAACGAGTCGTCGTTTTCGAGCCGCCGGTAATAGCACGTCGGGTAGCCGTCATGGCACACCGCGCCGATCTGTCGAACTTGAATCAGCAGGCTGTTTTGCTCGCAGTTGACCGAGATCGAATCGACGATCTGCTCGTGCCCGGAGGTCTCGCCCTTTTTCCAGAGTCTGGCGCGACTGCGGCTCCAGTAATGCACGCGCCCGGTGGCGCGCGTCAGTCGCAACGCGTCGGCGTTCATGAAACCAACCATCAGCACCGCGGCGGTGTCGACGTCCTGCGTCACGACCGGAACGAGACCGTTGTCGTCGAAGCGAACCGGAAAAGCGCCTGAACTCACAGCCGGACCGGAATCCCGTGCGAGGCGAGGTGCTGTTTCGCGTCCAGGATCCGGTATTCGCCGAAGTGGAAGATGGACGCGGCCAGCACCGCGTCGGCGCGACCCGGCGCGAGCGCATCGACAAGATGGCCGAGGTTGCCGGCTCCGCCTGAAGCAATCACCGGGATGTTGACGCGCGAACCGATTTCGGCCAAAAGCTCGACATCGTAGCCGTCTTTGCCGCCGTCCCGGTCCATGCTGGTCACCAAGAGTTCGCCGGCGCCGAGGTCGGCGGCTCGTTCCGCCCACTCGACCGCATCCAGATTGGCCGATTTGCGTCCCCCATGGGTGTAGACGCCCCACCCGGAGCCGTCTTCGTGCCGCCGGGCGTCGATCGCCACGACGATGCATTGCCGCCCGAAACGATCGGCCCCCTGGCGGATGAGTTCAGGCTTGTTGATGGCGGCGGTGTTGATCGAGACCTTGTCCGCTCCGGCTCGCAGCAGTTGGCGGATGTCGTCGACCGAGCGTACGCCTCCGCCGACGGTCAACGGGATGAAAATTTGCGAGGCCGTGCGCTCGACAACGTCGATCATGGTGTCGCGCGAGTCGGAACTGGCAGTGATGTCGAGAAAGACGAGTTCGTCGGCCCCTTCGAGGTTGTAAAAAGCGGCGAGTTCGACCGGATCGCCGGCGTCGCGCAAGTCGACGAATTGAATGCCTTTGACCACGCGCCCATTGGTGACGTCGAGGCAGGGGATCACGCGGCGAGTGAGGGCGTTGGCGTTCATTGACGTTCTTTCAAAGGAGCAGCGACGACGCTGGCCACGTCGAGGGCTTCGGCGAGACTGAGGCGACCGTCGTAGAGCGCTCGGCCGACGATGACCCCGTCGACGCCGAGTGTCGTGAGGACGCGAATGTCGTCGATCGAGCCGACGCCGCCCGAGGCGATGAGACCTGAGCGAAGGGTGTCCTGCAGTTCCACGAGCGCGCTGATGTTCGGCCCTTTCAGGGTGCCGTCGCGCGAGATGTCGGTGAAAATGAAATCGGTCACGCCGGCGGCGCGCAACTCATGCGCCGCGTCGAGCGCCTTGCTCTCGGTTTGGTCGAGCCACCCATGTGTGGCAAGCAACCCTTTACGGGCGTCCAACCCAACGGCGATTCGGTCCGGCCAGCGTGCCGCGGCTTTTTCAACGAATCCGCGGTTCTCGACCACCGACGTGCCAAGCACAACGCGGTCGATGCCCGACGCCAGCGCGGCATCGATGTGCGCCAGCGAGCGAATGCCGCCGCCGAGTTGAAGCCGGGCGCCGACGGCCGCGCGGATGCGCTCGATCGAGGAAAGATTCACCGGTTGACCGGCGAGCGACCCATCGAGATCGACGATGTGGATCCACTCGGCGCCGGCCGTCGCCCAGCGCACGGCGGCGTCCACCGGGTCGGCATCGAAAACCGTCTCTCGAGAGAAAT
>JBBQIO010000773.1:0-2440 GCA_038325015.1 Polyangia bacterium | reverse complement strand
GCCTGATGCGGCTTGGGCCAATAGTCGCCGGCCACGATATCGAAGATCGCCTCGAAATGATGCGATACGCCCAGCCGCTCCATGACCTTGGTCGCGTGCGGCACGTCACCCGCCGTGAAGACGATCTTGCGCCCCGGAAGTGCCGCCAGCGAGCGTTCGAGGTCGGGATTGGGCAGGACCGGCGCGTAGTCGATGTCGTGGACGTAATCGAGATAGTGGCGCGGATCGACGCCATGCAGGCTCATCATGCCGCGCATCGAGGTGCCGTGCTCGCGCCAGTATTGTTTCTGGACGCGGCGGGCTTCCTCGGCATCGACCTTGAGCCAGTCGGAAATATAGCGGCCGATGCGCACGTCGATCTGCGCGAACAGGTTGCAGCGGGAGGGATAGAGCGTGTTGTCGACGTCGAACAGCCAGACGTCTGGGTCGTGAGCGGGTGGACCGTGCTTGGGAATGGGCATTGGGATTTGCTCTAATCGCCCACCGTGCGCTTGTCGAGCGCCCGGATTATAAGGGTGGAAATGGATACTCTGACAATCGTTCTGCTCGTCGCCGTGGCGGCTCTGGTCATCGGCTTGATCTTCGCGCTGACGCGTAGAGGCGGCAGCCAGGAGGCCGAAAATGCCCGCCGCCATCTCGAACTGGCGCTGAGCCAGCAGGCAGAGACGGTCCAGCGGGTCGAGCGCTCGCTGCGCGAACAGGAACAGGCGCTGTCCAGGGTCGTGAGCGAACGCCTCGACCGCACCGAGAAGGCCACCGGACAGATCGTCACCGACCTGCGCGAGCGCCTGGTGCGCATCGACGAAGCCCAGAAGAAGATCGGCGACCTCTCGACCCAGGTCGTCAGCCTGCAGGAAGTGCTGTCGAACAAGCAGGCGCGCGGGGCCTTCGGCGAGGTCCAGCTGAACGATCTGGTGCAGAACGCGCTGCCGCCGTCGGCCTACGCGTTTCAATTCACGCTGTCGACCGGCTCGCGCGTCGACTGTCTGTTGAGGCTGCCCAATCCGCCGGGCTCGATCGCGATCGACGCCAAGTTTCCGCTCGAGAGCTATCACATGCTGCGCGCGGTCGTGGCGGGCGATGCGCCGGCGCTGGCCACCGCGCAGCGCGCTTTCCAGATGGCGATGCGCAAGCACATCACCGACATTCGCGACAAATACATCCTGCCCGGCGAGACCGCCGAGTCGGCGCTGCTGTTCCTGCCGTCGGAGTCCATCTATGCCGAGCTCCACGCCAACTTCCCGGCGATCGTCGACGAATCCTACAAAGCGCGCGTCTGGATCGTGTCGCCGACCACGATGATGGCGACGCTCAACACCGTGCGCGCCGTCCTGAAGGACGTGCGCATGCGCGAACAGGCGGGCGAGATCCAGAAGACGGTCGGGCTGTTGCTGGACGACGTGAAGCGGCTCGACGATCGCGTCGAAAAGCTGAAGTCGCACTTCGCCGCGACTGAAAAGGATCTGCGCGATGTCGACATCTCGGCCGACCGCATCACCAAGCGTGGCCAGCGCATCCTCGATGTCGATCTCGGCGAGCCGACACCGGCGTTGCCGCCCAAGCTGTAGGCCGAAGCTCTAGGTTGGCGGCTTCAGGAAAGCCTGGCGCGCCAGCAGCTTCCAGTCCGCACCCTGCTTCTGCCAGACCTGCAGCACGCCGAGCTTGGAGACCGCCCACTTGCTGCCGTCGGCCGGACCGCTCTCGCTCAGCCAGTTGTGGCGCACGATGGCGTCGGCGCCGGCCAACGCGATCGACTGGCTCGACAGCTCGATCGACTTGTAGACGGTCTGCTTGTTGGCAATGACCTCGATGAAGACCGACTTGCTCTGGACCACGCCGCTCGAATGGCCGTAGCTCAATTGGTCCGCCGTGAGCGCCGTGAGCTTGTCTTTGTCGGCTGCCAGCATCGCGTCGCTGAGCTTGGTGATGGCCGCGGCGACGGCGTCAGTGTCGGCGTCCTGGGCAACCGCCGGCAGGGACGAGACCGCGACGACGCCGATGGACGCGAGGGCTGCGGCGGCCTGGCGACGAGACAGGGTCATCTTGTTTCCTCCGACTGTCCCTCGACGCTAGACCCCTCGCCCCAGAGGCGCCAGCGCTAACCCCAAGGACCCCGGCGCGTCGGCCGTGGCGCGGCGCCCCACGGGCTCGACGGACCCGACGAACCCGACGGACCAGACGGCAAGACCGCCGATGACGGCTGCATCGCGCCGACCGGCTGGCCCGCCATCGCTTCAAGACGCGCAACCCTCTCGTCCATCGACGGATGCGTCGAGAACAGGCTGGCGAGGCCGCCGCCCGACAGGGGATTGGCGATGTAGAGATGCGCCATCGCCGGATGCGTATCGGCCGTCGGGTTCTGGATCTGCGCCGTGCCCTGCTCGAGCTTGCGCAGGGCCGACGCGAGCCACAACGGCTGGCCGGTCAGTTCGGCGCCCGA
>JBBQIO010000772.1:0-2441 GCA_038325015.1 Polyangia bacterium | reverse complement strand
GATAAAGGATGGCGAGCTCGTCGGGCGAACGGCCAGATCGGAGCGAGCGGCGCACCTCGGCGGCCAGCACCCGCGCTTCGTCGTCGGGGTCGGCACAGGCGATGACGCGGGCCAAGCCATCACCAGCGGACGCCCGCTGCGCAGCGAGCGTGCGGCCGTCGATCTTGGCGCGCACGCGATTGCCCAGAGCCACCAGCTCGGGTGTCGCGCGATAGTTGCGACGAAGCGCAACTGTGTGCACTGTAGGTGCACGACCGAGCGCAGCCAGCAGCTCTCCCGTGGCCCCCCGAAAACCGTAGATCGCCTGCGCCGGATCACCGACCGCCCACAGCACGCCGCCGAGCAGTGCCAGCGTCTCGGCCTGCAGTGGATCGATGTCCTGGTATTCGTCGACCAAGACGTGCGCGATTTGGGCGCGGATCGGGTCGCCCTGTTCGACTAAAAGGAGCTTGCAGTAAAATAGGAGATCATCGAAGTCGAGGAGGCCGCGACGTGCCTTTTGGCGCGCGTATTCGTCGATCACAGCGTCGAGTGCCTCTGCCGGCGCGGCGCTCGGCAGCACCTCGGCGAGCGAGCGCTGCTCGGCCATGGCGCGGTGATACGCCAAGGCCAGGGCGCGCCCAGTCGGACACGGCGGCGGCGGTGCAAGCCTAGACAAACACTCTTCGAGCAGCTGCGTGCTGCCCTGAGCCGACAGGACGTTGAAGCGCGGCAGCCCGATGCGCGCGCCGTGGCGCACGAGCAGGCGATACGCCACCTGATGCAGTGTGCCAGCCTCGACCCGCGCCGAGGCCGCGCCCGCGGTCGCACCTAGGCGCTCGGTCATCTCCGCTGCCGCCCGCTGGGTGAACGTGCACAGCACAATCTGCGACGGCGGCACACCGGATTCCAAGAGGTGTGCGACACGCAACAGGAGCGTGCGCGTCTTGCCCGAGCCGGCGCCAGCCACGACGCATGCCGCACCCTTGACCCTCGCCGCGTCGAGCTGCTCGGCGTCGGCAACAACCGATGGGTTTAAAATTTGACGTGCAGCGGCAGCTTGCGGTCGAACGCGAGCTGCGCGCTCTTGTTCATCAGCTTCCAGGCCTGCCGCAACTGACCGTCGAGCAGCTCCTGCTCCTCGTCGAGGTCGTCTTCGTCCTCGTCTTCGTCTTCGTCCTCTTCATCCGCGAGATCGAGCTCGTCCTTGAGCTCGCCGAGCACGTCGATGAGGACGTTGAGCGACCCCGCGCGGAGCCCGGCGGTCTCGACCGTACCGTCGAACTCGACGGGCAGATAGATCTCCGCTGCGGCGTCGCTCGCTTCGAGGCGGGTGAAGAACTCCGATAGCGCGTCGTCGTCGATGGTTTCGGCGACTTCAGCCACCGCGCTCTCCTCGTCCGCTGCGGCGGTCGGCATGTGCGGCACGCCGTGCTTGTCCATCTGCCGCGACAGCTCGGCGATCTCGTCGTCGGTCAGTCGGTCGCTCAGCGGTCCAACTTCGATCTCGGCCATGGGCTCCTCTTACGCGTCAGTAGTGATGGCAAAGGTCGTGCTAAGCGTCGCGGGGACGCAGGAGGATGTCAACGGTTGGCGTGCAGCCCCCGCAAAAAAAACCGCGCGCTATGCTAGCCGGCGAACCAATGGCACCTGGCGATCCCGAATCGGCACTCGATCGCGCGGCGCTCATCGGGCTGGGGCGCGCTGCCCGAGTTGACCGCGTGCGACCGTGGCTCGATCGAGCCAGCGCGGACATCGCCACCGAATTCGCGCGCACCGCGCCGCACGATGCACGGGCCGGGGAGCGAGCCGCGCAAAAGCGGGCCGCGGCGCTCGACGAAGTCGTCAACGCGCTCTTCGGAGCCGCCCACGCGCAGGAGCCGCTCTCGGTCGCGCTCGTGGCCACCGGCGGCTACGGACGACGCGAGTTGTGCCCGCATTCGGATCTCGATCTGTGGTTTCTGGTCGTCCCGGCCGACCTGCGCTCGGGTCGCGCGCAGCGCTTCGCCGAGGAGCTGCTCTATCCCTTGTGGGACCTGCGCCTCGATGTCGGGCACGCGGTGCGCACGATCGACGAGGCCTTGGCGCTCGGCCGCAGCGACGTCACCGCCACCACAGCGCTTTTGGACATGCGCTTTTTGGCCGGCGACGCGACGCTGTTCGTGCGCTTGAGCGCGTCGTTGCCCCGCCTGTTCGAGCGTGACCCCAACTTCCTGGTCAACGAGCTCATTGCCGAGCGCGTCGAGCGCCACGCGCGCTTCGGCGACACCGTCTACCTCCTCGAGCCCAACGTAAAAGGCGGGCCCGGTGCCTATCGCGACCTGCAGCTCGGGATGTGGGCGGCCAAGTCGCGCGCGCCGGTCGACGTGCTCGAAGACCTCTTGCCCCTCCGACAGGCGAGCGCGCGGCAGGTCGCGGCCCTGGTCTTAGCGCGGCGCTATTTTCTGCAGCTGCGCGTGGCG
>JBBQIO010000771.1:0-2442 GCA_038325015.1 Polyangia bacterium | reverse complement strand
CAACATCCTCGGCGGCATCGCCATCCAGACGGTGGTGCTGGTCGCGATGGACATCGCAATGAAGGAGGTGGTACCGCTCACCTATCGGGCGGCCAGCCTCTCGCTGGTGATCGAGGCGGTGCTGGTCATCGCCGTGCTGGTCGTCGCCATCATGGCGACGCAGTTGCCGTCGCATCTGATTGGGGCACGGCTGACCCCGGGGACGGTGATGATCACGCTACTTTGGGTGGGCGGTGTCTGGCTGTCGAGCCGGGCAAGCAACAGCCTTCCTTGGCATGACAGCGGTGGGGATGCTCCCGACACGCAAGAACAGCCGAAGGGACATTCGCAGGTTGCGAAGGACGCCGCCTCGCGGAACAAAGGTGAGGGCACCACGCACGCGGTGTCGGTGTTTTTCGGGGCGGCGGTGGCCACGCTCATCGCAGGCGTTTTGCTCGAGCGCAGCGGAGAAGCGATCGCGAGCTCCATCGGCCTGAGCGGGGTGCTCTTCGGGTCAACGGTGCTCGCGGCCACCACATCGTTGCCGGAGCTGTCGACCGGGATCACGGCGGTGCGCATGAAGGACTATCAGCTGGGGATCAGCGATATCTTCGGCGGCAACGCGTTCCTACCAGTGCTCTTTCTTCTGGCCGTCCTGATCTCGGGCAAGGCGGTGCTTCCCGAGGCGCAGGCCAGCGACATCTACCTTGCTGGGCTCGGCATCCTCCTGACGTGCGTCTACGCAGCTGGCCTCATCTTTCGTCCCCGCCGCCAGCTGCTCGGGATGGGCATCGACTCGCTCGCGGTTCTGATCCTCTATGCGGTCGGGATGGTAGGTCTGTTTGCGATCGACGGAAGTCGATGAAAGCGGCCCGTTTTGCTTTTCTACCCCCAGCTTTACCCCACGATTGTTTCCGCTGCGCACACCTAGCGGAGCGCCACCGAACGGCTCAGTGCCGCACGGTTACCGGCTGCAGCCACGCCTCACGGCTTCGAGAGCGGGCAGCGCCCGGAGTCGCTCATCACGCCACAGCGCCGGATCCATCGAGGCACTAATGCGCAAGGCGGCGCAACCGGTCGGCGTCACCATCGCGACGCCGGCCACCAACAGCAAGGCGCTCGTCAACGGGTGACCGCGCGGTGCTCTCACAGTGCCAGCGCCACCGACCGGGTCACGCCGTGCGTTATCAACCACCGCTTTCGCTACCCCGGCGATCCTCGTTGTGGCGCCTCTGCAATTCGCCAGCGCGATACCACGCATCTTTCGTTGCCGGTCGAGCACGATCCCAGTCCAGCGCGGATGCCCCACGAGCAGTGGCCCAATCCTTCGCCAACGCCTCCTCTGCATCTTCGAACGTCCTTCCTGAATTCAAGATGAAAGCCGTCACCCCAAATCCGTACGCGGGGCCGAAATCTTCGTAGGTGTCACCGACTCGCACATACGGCCGCTGCCTGTAAGCTTCTCTCCAGTGCGCTTCCTCAATGTCTTTGTCGATCGACTCGTCGATCGCATTGCCAGCCAATCCGGCTGCCACGGCACCCACCACGGCACCGACTGCAGCACCGATCGGTCCCGCGACCGCGCCTGCCACGACGCCAGCGGTCGCTCCGCCGAGAACGGCGCTCGTGGCTACGTCGGCTGCACGCGACCCGGTGCGCTCCTTCTCGACAGAGGAGGGGCGGGTGCTTTCAAGTGAAGAGGCGTGGTTTTCCATGATCATGTCCTTTCAATTGAGTTTCGTTGAAGCGTTGCATACACTCGCCGTGGGCGCAACGTTCAATCACGGTAGTGAATCGGGCGGCGAGCGACTGTGAGACGCTGCTGTCATCAGCATCGGCCGCGGTCCGAAAAGAGTGTGGGATTTCGCTGACGGTATGGACCCGTACGCTGCCTAGCGCGTTCTTTCCATCGACCAGCACAAGCGAGCCAGACGCGGCTTCGTCTTACGGTTGATCCGATCGAGTAGGCACGGCGCCTTGTTGTCGCTGATCGTCGTTCGCTCGACCTTGCCGCGCTTCACGCCTTGCAGCCCACGCCGGCGCATCAATCGTTCCACCGTGCAGCGCGCCACCGGATGGCCTTCACGGCCGAGTTGTCGCCAGACCTTGTCGGCGCCATAGAACTGCATGTTGGCCTTCCAGACGCGCTCGATCTCGGGCACCAGCACCTCGTCGCGTCGAGCGCGAACGCGTCGCTGTTGAGGATTGCGACGAAGGGCTGCGTGCCTTCGGTATCCCGACGGAGCGACCTGCAAAACCTTGCAGATCGGCTCAACCCCGTGGGTGTTGCGGTGCTTGTCGATGAAGTCCATCAAGACTTGAGTCGGCGGTCGAGCTCCGCCTGGGCGAAAAATGCGCGTGCCAGCTTGAGAATTTCGTTGGCCCGGCGCAGCTCCTTGTTCTCGCGTTCGAGTTCCTTAAGGCGCTGCAGGTCGGTCGTCGTCACGCCAGCCCTGGCGCCGA
>JBBQIO010000770.1:0-2447 GCA_038325015.1 Polyangia bacterium | reverse complement strand
CCAAGGCGCGTTCGCCGCCAGCGTGCTGCCCGACACCGGCCTGGCCGATAGCGCGCATCTCGTTCATCAAGATCAGCTGCGCGACGGGCGCATCAATTTTTTACTGCACGGCATCCTGTACGCCGACGGCATTACCACGGTCAGCCCGACGTACGCGCGCGAAATCCAGACGCCCGAGCATGGCGCGGGTCTCGACGGCGTGTTGCGGGCGCGCGCGTCGACGGTCATCGGCATCCTCAACGGCGTCGACTACGACGAGTGGAGCCCCGAGCGCGATCCGCTGATTCCGTTTCGCTTCAGTGCCGGCGATTTGACGGGCAAAGCAGAGGACAAGCAGGCGCTCAACCGCAAATTCGGATTGCCGCACCGACCTGATGTGCCGGTGATTGGCATCGTGTCGCGGCTCGCCGGACAAAAAGGGTTCGCGCTGTGCGGCGAGGTCCTGCCCGACCTTTTGCGTCGGCACGGGTTTGCGCTGGTCGTCTTAGGCTCGGGCGAGCGCCGTTTCGAAGAGATGTTCGCGCAGTTGGGCGACGCCTTTCCACGTCAGGTGGGATTTCACCGCGGGTTTTCCAACGAGCTGGCGCATCTCATCGAGGCCGGCAGCGACATGTTTCTGATGCCGTCCGTGTACGAGCCGTGCGGCCTCAACCAGATGTACAGCTTGCGCTACGGCACTGTGCCCATCGTGCACAAGACTGGCGGCTTGGCCGACACCGTCCTGCTGTGGGACCCCGCGGATCGCACCGGCGACGGCTTTCCATTCGCCACCTTCGACGCGGCCGGCCTGCGCTGGGCGATTGAGGCGGCGCTGGCCACCTATCGCGACCGGGACGCGTGGCAAACGCTGCAGGCCACCGGTATGGCCAAGAACTTTTCGTGGGACGTTCAGGGTCGGATCTACGAGCATCTGTACAGCCGACTCAAGGAGCTGTAATGCACATCGTGTTCATCGAGCCGCGCTTTCCAGGCAACCAAAAGCTGTTCGTCAAGGGGCTCGCCGAGATCGGCGCGACGATCACCGCGATCGGCGAGGGGAGTAAAGACTCGCTCGACGACGAACTCAAGCATTGGCTTTTGCACTACCAAGAGGTCGGCTCGGTCTGTGACGAGGACGCGGTGCTCGATGCGCTGCGCTTCGTGCAGAGCAAAAAAGCCGTCGACCGCATCGAGGCCACGGTCGAGGCGCACATCATGCCGATCGCCCGGGTGCGCGAGGCGGCGGGAATTCCGGGGACCAGCGTGCGCACGGCGTTTTTGTGCCGCGACAAGCCGGCCATGAAAGAGGTGCTGCGCGCCGGCGGGGTGCCCTGTGCCCAGTCGGTAGGCGCGTCGACCGCGGCCGAGGTGCGCGAATTTGCCGAGCGTGTTGGCTACCCGCTCATTTTGAAGCCGCGCGACGGAGCCGGGGCGGCGGGCGCGGCACGCGTGCAGTGCGCCGCGGATCTCGAGCAGGCACTGGGGGCCTTTGGCCAGGCCAAATCGATCGCCGTCGAGGAATACATCGAGGGGCACGAGGGATTTTACGACACCCTGACCATCGGCGGCACCGTCGTGCATGACTTCGCATCGCACTACTATCCGAACGTCCTCGAAGCCATGCGCACGCGCTGGATTTCTCCGCAGCTCGTGACCACCAACCGCATCGACAGCGAGCCGGCCTACAACGAGCTCAAGCAGATGGGCCGCAAGGTGATCGAGCTGCTCGGCATCGAGACCTCGGCCACGCACATGGAGTGGTTCTCGGGACCCAAGGGGCTCAAGTTCTCCGAAATCGGCTGCCGTCCGCCGGGCGTGCTTACGTGGGACCTGTACAATGTCGGCAACGACATGGACCTCTATCGCGAGTGGGCCATGGCGGTGTGCGCGGGCCGACCCTCGCAGAGCGCGTCACGGCGCTACGCCGCCGGCCTGATCGCGCTCCGGCCGGATCGCGATGGCAACATCACCGGCTACGAAGGGCTCGATGCCATCGGCAAGGCGTTCGCCTCGCACATCATCGACGTGCATCTGCCCCCCGAGGGGCACCCCACGCAGCCGGTCGCCGCGGGGTACATGGCCAACGCCTGGATGCGGCTCAAGCACGAAAATTACGACGAGCTTCGCCGCATGCTCGACCTCGTCGGGCAGACGGTCAAGGTGCACGCAGGTTGACCGCCGCTTCGATCACGCTGCTGGGCCCGCAAAGCACCGAACCCACTTTAGCGCGCGTCCTCGACGAGCTCGGGGTGCGATCGGTGGCGCTGGTGACCGCTGGTTGGCAGGAGCGCGAGGGCGAGGCGGGCATCGTTCCCGGGCTCGGCGTGCCTGCGGTCGAGCTCGGGCTGCACGCGCGCACCGAGGAGGTCTTGCTGCGCGACATCGAGCTGGCGGTGGCGTACAAAGCGCGCCAAGTCCGGCTGCGCTTGATGCAGGACATCTATCGCGTGCGGCTCGGCTACATCGAA
>JBBQIO010000769.1:0-2452 GCA_038325015.1 Polyangia bacterium | reverse complement strand
TGTCGACCGTGCTGCGGGCGGATCAGATTTTGGTGGTCGCCGATGGATCGATCGTCGAGCGCGGTAGCCACTCGGAGCTCTACCGTCTAGGCGGCCTGTACACCAAGTTGGTCGACGAGCAGCTGGTCACCGCCGAGCGCCCCATGCCGCTCAGCCCGCTCGGCGCCAAAGCGCTGAATTAGTCAGTTAGACCGGGCCATGGCAGACGCGATAGAGCCAGACAAAGTCGATCCGTGGGGCGCGCTGCGCAACCCCGTGGTGCAGCGTTTCATGGCCGGGCGGCTGATCTCGGTGCTCGGTCGGCAGATGCTCAGCGTCACTGTCGGCTGGGCGATCTACGAGCGAACGCACTCGGCGATGGCGCTCGGCATCGTCGGCTTGGTGCAGGTGGTGCCGGTCGTCGTGCTCGCGCTTCCTGCCGGCGCGCTCAGTGATCGCAAGAGCCGCCGCGACATGTGCATCATCGCGCAGCTCGGCATGCTCCTGGTCGCGCTCGGGCTGATCGTCGCCACCCGGATGAACGCGCCGTTGAGTGCGTTTTACGCGCTCTTGTTCGCCCAGGGCGTGGCGGTGGCGTTCTCGGCGCCGGCCACGTCCGCTCTTTTGCCGCAGCTCGTGCCCAAGTCCGAGCTGCTGAATGCGACGGCCTGGATGACCAGCGGCTTTCAGCTGTCGGCTGCGCTCGGCCCAGCCGCGGCCGGCGCGGTGATCTACATCGGCAGCGCGCAGCTGTGCTACGCGTTGGCGGCGGGCGGAGCCGTGGTGTTCATCGTCATGCTCTTCACGTTGACGCCGGTCTATCCGATCGCGCCGGCGACACGGGAGCCCTGGTCACGCGGCTTGCGCTTCGTCTTCGGTCACCCGATTTTGCTGCCGGCGATTACCCTCGATCTATTCGCCGTTCTCCTCGGTGGCGCGACGGCGCTGATGCCGATCTTCGCCAAGGAGGTGCTCCACGCGTCGGCGGCGGCGTTCGGTTTGTTGCGCTCGGCCCCGTCGCTGGGTGCAGCGGCGATGAGCTTTTTAACGACGCGGCTGCGCCCCTGGCGGCGCACCGGTCGTGCCCTTTTGTGCTCGGTCGTGGTCTTCGGCGTCGCCACCATCGCGTTTGGTTTTTCGCGCTCGCTGCCGCTCTCGCTGGTCATGCTGTTCATCGTCGGCGCGTCGGACAACATCAGCGCGGTCATTCGCTCGACGCTCGTGCAGGTGGCCACGCCCGACGACCTGCGCGGCCGCGTGTCGGCGATTCACTACGTGTTCATCGGCATGTCCAACGAGCTCGGCGAGTTCGAGTCGGGCTTGACCGCGGCCTGGCTCGGCCCGGTGGTGTCGGTGGTCGCGGGCGGCATCGGTACGCTGATCGTCGTCGGAGCCACCGCGGCCTTGGCGCCCGCCGTCCGCACGCTGGGGAGATTCGATCAGCTCGCACCGGAGTCGGTGGTACCGACCACGATGGCCGACGGCAGCGTCGTCTCGGCGGTCAGACCGAGCTAGACGGGAGGCAGCGCGTCCGCCTCGCGTCGCATCTGTCCGCGCAGCGCTTTTCCCAGCATCACGAAATCCGCGGCCAGCGACCAAGCCGGATAGGTGAACGTCGCCGGTCGATTGTGCTCGACGAAAAAATGCGCGTACCAGGCGAAGCCGTAGCCGGCCAATGGCATCAACAGAAGAAGCCACCAACGCCCGGAATAGAGCCCGGTGACGAACAGCAGAATCACCAAGCTGGTGCCGATGTAGTGGAGCGCGCGCGTCATCGGCTTGCGATGCTCACTGACGTAGTAGGGCCAAAACTCGGTGAAGCTGGTGATCCGCGCCATGGCAGTTTCTCCTCAGCCTGTGCGAAGCTGTAGCATACGGATTATTGCCTGCGTAGGGGCCTCGTGCGACGGTGAGCCGTGGGACAAAATCGATTGGCCGACGAGCTCCGCGCGCGTCTGATGCACACGCGCCTCCTGTGTCTCGATGTCGACGGCGTGCTCACCGACGGCCACCTCTACTTCGGCGAGTCGGGCGCGTTCTGGCAGCGCTTCTATGTCCAAGACGGCGTTGGCATTCAGCTCTTGATCAAGAGCGGTATCGAGGTCGCGATCTTGTCGGCCGGCGAGGTCCGCTCGGCCCGCGTGCGCGCCGAGCAGCTCGGCATCAAGCACGCCTACTTCGGCCTGACCGACAAGGCCGCGTCATTCGCCACGCTGGCTCAAGAGCTCGGCATCGTGGCCGAGGAAACCGCGTTCGTTGGCGATGAGCTCGGCGATCTGCCGCTCTTGGCGCGGGTGGGATTTTCCGCCACGGTGCCGGACGCGGTCGACGAGGTGCGCGCTGCCGTCCACTATGTGACGCGTCACCGTGGCGGCTACGGAGCAGTCCGCGAGATCTGCGATCTGATCCGCCGCACACAGGGAAAATGAGCCGGCCACATCCACTCCTGGGCTTGCTCGGCAAGTCGCCGCTG
>JBBQIO010000768.1:0-2478 GCA_038325015.1 Polyangia bacterium | reverse complement strand
AGCTCGAGCGTGTGCTTTTCCGGACCGGCGAGGTCGATGCCGATGATGCCGCGACCGTGATATTTCTCGGCCTTCTTGACGATGATCTCGTTGAGCGCGTAGTCGAACTCGCGCGCCAGGCAAAAGATCAAACCGGCCTTGATGCCATAGTCGAGGCAGGCGCGATCCATCCCGCGCAGCGCCGCCGCAATGATGTAATCGAGGTCGCGCTCACCGCCCAGGTTGCGCTTCATCGGATTGAAGCGCAGCTCCATCAGCGACACGCGCGAGCTGCGGTACTCCTTGCCAATGACCTCGTAGATCGAGCGCTCGATGGCCGACGGCGAAGACTGAATCTTCTCGGTCCACTGGTGCATGATGTCGAGGTAGTCGCCGAGCGAGGTCACCTTCTTCGGATCGGCGTAGACCAGATCGCAAAAGTCCCAGTACGACTTGACCGGCAGCTTGAAGCCGAGGTCATGCGCGATCGACCACAAGATGTGCGGCGCAACGGCACCACCCACGTGCAGATGAAGCTCCGTTAGCTCGGTCGTCTCGGGCAGCAAGGTGCGAACGACTGTGCAAGTCGACTAAAGAGCTGTCAAGGCGCCAGCGACGATAAACCGCGAAAAATCAGATCGATTAGGAGCGATTTCGCACAGCCGCACTGCGGCATGGCCGTGGTCCTCGTCAGCGCAGGCAGCCGAGAATCTGCCGTGCTTCGGCAATCGTTGCGACGGCGCGACCGACGCGCTGGCACTCCGCAACGGCGCGTCCCACCAGCGGCGCCGAGCCCTCGGCCAGAACGCCCTTGTCGAGATAGATATTGTCTTCGAGGCCGACGCGCGCGTTGCCGCCCCACGCGATGGCCAAGGCCGCCATGGCCATCTGATGCCGGCCGATGCCAGCCACGCCCCAGCTCGACCCGCCAGGCAGTTCGTCGATGCGCTCGACCAAGAAGGCGAGGTTGCGCTCGGTGGCGGCCAGAGCGCCGCGCACGCCGAGGACGAATTGCAGGTGCAGCGGCGCTCGCACCAGGCCGTCTTTGATGAGCTGCAGCAAAATGTCGATGTGGCCAGCGTCGTAGATCTCGATCTCGGGCACTGCGCCGTGTGTAGCGATGCGACGCGCCATCTCGGCGGTGTCGGCGGCGCGGTTCATGAACACGTCGTCGCCAAAGTTGATAGTTCCGACGTTGAGCGTGGCCATGTCCGGGCGGTCCGCCGGGTCGTGCAGCCCCAATGCACCGGCACGCTCGTCGACGCTCATTCCGACGGCCCCGCCGGTCGAGGTCTGAATGACGATGTCGGTCCGCTTGCGGATTTCCGCAATCGCGGTTTTAAACCGAGCGGTCTCCTGCGACGCATGGCCAGCGTCGTCCCGCACGTGCAGGTGGATGACGGACGCCCCGGCCTGCGCGCAGCGCTCGGCCTCTTGGCCCAGCTCTTCAGCGGTCACCGGCAGGTGCGGATTTTGCGCGCGCGTGGTCTCGGCGCCGACGATGGCCGCGGTGACGATGCACGGGGCCGGACGGCCGCGGCGACCGGGACGGCGGACATCGAGCGGAACGACACAGGTGCCGCGCGCGCGGCAGACGACGACGCCGCTGTCGAGAACGTCCGCGGCCGAGAGCGCCACGCCGGCTTTGGGCTCGGCCAGCGCGATGACTTTTTTGGCTTCGAACACCATCTTGAGCGAGGTCCGTCCCCAACCGACGATCGCGCCGGTGGCCTCGATGAAGTCGCCAGCCTGCACCGGCGCCAGGAACTCGACCGACTCGTAGGCGCGAAACAGCCCCTCGTCGCCATCGGCCAAAATGCACAGCTCGGTGGCCACATCACCGAAGAGCTGCAGCATTTTGGCGCCGTCGACCAGCTCGCCAGCATAGTGCGCGTCGTGCGCGCCAATCCGCAACCGAATGGTTGCCCTTACCGGAGATGCAAAATGGTTGCGCATGGCTATTCTTCCGCCGGCGCCGGCGTTTTGCCGAGTCGCTTGAGCATGGCATCGAGGATGTAGCTGGCCACCTGGGCCGGCTTGGTGCCCGGGCCGAAACCGGCGTCGAAGCCGAGCTCGCGGGCCAGCTTGTGATCGATGCGCGGGCCGCCGAGGAGAAACAGCATGTCGCGCACCCCCTGCTTTTTGGCCAGGTCCATGAGCTGACGCGAGTTGTCGATGTGCAAATCACGCTGCGTCATGATCTGCGAGACCAACACCGCATCCGCCGACAGCTCTTTGGCGCGCGCCAAGAGCGCCGCATTGTCGACCTGCGCGCCCAAGTTGTAGGCGTCGACCCACGGATAGGCTTCGAGCCCCTTGTCGCCGGCATACCCCTTCATGTTCAAGATGGCGTCGATGCCGACGGTGTGTGCGTCCGACCCGGTGCACGCGCCGACTACAATCATGCGGCGATTGAGGTGCTCGTGGATGAGGTGGTTGACCTCTTTGAAGCCCCACGTTGGAGCGGTCACTTCGGGCACAACGATTTGCGAATAATCT
>JBBQIO010000767.1:0-2479 GCA_038325015.1 Polyangia bacterium | reverse complement strand
TGCAAAAGGACGTAGGGCAGCGTCTTGGTCGGATGGATGTCGCGAAACACGATCAGCTCGACGCACAGCGCGTAGGCCGCGCCGACCGCCGCGGCCTCGACGATGGTGGCGAGGCCGGAGGCATAAACGCCAACTACGATCACCGGCAGAGCGAGGTCGAACTTGGCGGCCCAGACTGCACTGCCCGCCTCGCGCATCGAGAAACCCTGACGCGGCGCCCCGGCACGCACGCCGATGATGACGGCGTACACCATCACGGCGACGACCAGCAAAATGCCCGGCACGAGGCCGGCCAGGTAGAGCTTGTCGGGCGAGATATTGGCGACTGCGCCGTAAAGCACAACCGGAATGCTGGGCGGAAACAGGAGGCCCAAAGAACCTGCGGCGGTGACCAGGCCGAGCGAAAACCCCTCCGGATATTTGTCCTTGATGAGCGCCGGCAAAAGCACGCCGCCGAGCGCCAAGATGGTCACGCCCGAGCCACCGGTGAAGGTGGTGAACAGCGCGCACACGCTGACCACCATCAGGCCGACGCCGCCCGGCAGCCAGCCGAAGATGCCTTTGTAGGCGCGCACCAGCCGCATCGAGGCGCCGCCCGAGGCCAAGACGTAGCCGACCATGGTCAGAAGCGGGATCGCCGGCAGCGTTGGGTTTTGCACCAGCTGCATGGTCGCGGTGGGCACCGAGGCGATCGGTCCGCCGTCGTGCAGAAACAAAAGCATCGCTGCGCCTGCCATGGCGATGAACACCGGCGCACCGAGCAAAAAAGCGACGCCGATGACCAGCATGAGCGGCACGAACAGGCGATCCATGACTGCCGGATGATGGGTAAAGGCGATGACCAAAAGGGCGCAGATGAGCGCGCTCGCCAGGCGTCCCCACCAGCGACCGGGCGTGCGCCAGATGAACATCAGACAGATGAGCCCGAGCGTGATGGGCACGATGCTCTCGGACCACCACGCCGGGATGCCACCGGCGAGCATGTCGTCGCCGCCGCGGGTGGCCTGGATGACTTGAAATGCTGCGATGCACAAAAACAGCGAAACGGCACTGGCCACGATGTCCGACAGGATGGCGACCGGCGCCTGCGCGCGTTTGGGCAGGAACGTGCCGGTGGCCAGGCCGAGGTGCCTGCCGGCGGCGGTCGCGGCCAGCGCACCGATGAAGCCGAGCCACAGCGTCAGGTGCTGCACGTAGACCGAGCCGCCCGGCACGCCCTGGCCGCGCAGGCGCCGGAAGAGGATCTCGGCGACCGGCAGGACGGTCATCGCCACCGTCAGAAGCGTGACGAACCAGGCTAAAACGACCGCGATGCCTCGCGGCATGCCCGACCCTTCGGCCGACGGCGGCGGTGGCACGGCAGCTTCAGGTACCCCATTGGGGACCGCGGCCGGAACAGTCGGGGGAGGCGAGGGCAACATGGCGGCGAAACGTTATCACCGTCGGGGGCTTGACCCAAAGCCCATTTCCATACGATGAGGCTGCCATGCAATTTTGCGCGCACCGCGGCTCCGTCGCGGGTCGATCTTCGCTTCAGGCACTCCTCATCCTGGTCGCGACGCTGAGCGCCGGCTGCTCGCACCTGGCGCTCAACTACGTCGCCGACGTGCTGGCCGCTCCCGGTCACTCCTATGCACGGGACGACGACCCCGACCTGGTGCGCGCCTCGATTCCGGTCATCTTGAAGACGATGGAGCAGGTGCACGAAGGGGTGCCGCAGCACCGCGCCTTGATCGAGGCGCTGGTCCGCACCTGCACGGCGTTCGGCGCCGGCTTCATCGAGGATGATGCCGACCGGCTACAAGAGTCGAACGTGGCCGCCGCCCAGGTGGTCTACGTTCGCGCCCGACGCATGTTTCTGCGCGCGCGCGGCTATGGTCTGGACGGGCTCGACCTCGCGGTCCCGGGCCTCAAACGCGCTCTGGTGAGCGGCGCGCCCGAGACGCGCCAGGCCCTCTTGGCCAAGGTCACCAAGAAGGACGTCGCCCTTTTGTACTGGACCGGCGCCGCCTGGGCCTCGGAGGTCTCGGTCTCGCGCAACGACCTTGCGCTCGTTGCGCAGCTGCCCGTCGCGATTTCGGTCATGCAGCGCGCGCTCGCGCTCGACGAGGCGTTCGACGAAGGGTCGCTGCACGAGTTCTTCTTAGTGGTCGACGCCAGCCGCTCGGAGAGCGAGGGTGGCGGGGTAGCCAAGGCCCGTGCGCACTACGAAAGGGCACTCGCCCTGTCGCACGGCAAGAAGCTCGGGCCGCTGGTGTCGTGGGCCGAGAGCGTCGATGTTGCGACGCAAAATAAAGCGGAGTTCAAGAAACTGCTCGACACGGTTCTGGCCGCCGATGTCGACGTGGATCTCGATCACCGGCTGGTCAACATGCTGGCGCAGCGGCGCGCCCGCTGGCTCGAAGGCCGAGTGGACGATCTGTTCGCCGAATAGCCGAACCCAAGCGGCGGCCCAGTGCCGGTGTTAACTTTGCTATCG
>JBBQIO010000766.1:0-2482 GCA_038325015.1 Polyangia bacterium | reverse complement strand
CGTCACCGGCAGCGAAGCGATGGGCCGATAGTGCTCGTCGCAGAGCGCCAGATCGATCGCACAGCGCTTGCCGAGCGCGTCGAGCACCGCGCGATGCGCCGCACGGCTGATGTCGAGCGGAATCATCAAAAGCGCCGGCTGCGCCCGGGTCTCGTCGCCGATTGCGCGAGCCCGAACGCGCCGCGACGCCGACTCGAGCGCGGTCAGCGCACTTTCTTCGACCCGTGACACCAAGGTCAGCGTGATCAGCGGATAGGTCGGCAGACGATGGAGCTGGATCCGCAGCTCAGCGCCTTTGGCCAGCGCGGCGGCGGCCTCGTTCGGCAACGAAGCGCACACCAGCACGTCGGCGTCGACGACAAACGCACTCGGCGGCTCTTTTTGCTGCGCCCAGCGTTCCAGCGTGGTCTGCCGCAGATCGACCAGGCGCACGCGCGCGCGGGTCGGCGTGTTGCTGTCTTGTGCGGCGGTTGCGGCTCTGCTCTGAACGGCTTCTGGCTCGGGCTTACGGCGTACCGGCGATGCCGCGGCCTCCGTTGGCGCGCTGTCCGACCACGGCGACAAAAAACGCACCTCCGGCTCGAGCGCGTAGCTCGGCGGCGGCGCCTCATGGATCCCGCCCCGCGCCAGCCCACTCAAGAACCGGGCGCGCTCCTCGAGCTCGCGATGGCGCAAGCCGTCGGGTAGGTGCAGCGTCAGCCGCTGGCAGCGTGAATCGTACTCGGCCACCACGACCTCTACGCGGCGCTCGCGATCGCACGTCGGGCAGCGCGTGCGGTTGAGCTCGCCGGCGTCGAGAAGCGCGGCTGCGTCGACATCGCGCTCTCGATCGAGCGCGCGCCAGACCTCGACGCGATTGCGCTCGCCGCACGGGCAGCTGTAGAGCACCGTCGATTTTTCTCGGGGCGACGGCAGCGGTGGCGGCAAACCCATCGCCTAGGAGGTACCACCGGTTAGAGGTCGGGTAAAGGGGGAGCTTTCACGACTTTTGACCCGCGACCACTTGTGACGCAGCAGGAAGGCGCGCAGATTCATGGGATGGCGCTTGCCGAAGAGCTCGAACCGTTTGCCGCCGCTGCTCGAACCTACGTCACGCGCGCAGTCGGCCTGGCGCTCGACGGCAGCGAGACTTCCCTGGCGTTCGTCGATCATTACGTAACGCGCACCTCGGCCGATGGTCCGATCGCCGACGATGTTCTGGCGCTCGTCGCGCCGGCGCTGGGAGCGTATTTCGGGCAGCTCCTGGTCACCCATTTCGGCGGCCAGTGGGTGGGCGAGCTGGCGGTGCCGGCGAGCTGGCGGATCGAGCTCGAACCGGTGCCATTGAGCTTCTCGCCGGTCGCAATGGCCGCTTCCGCACTGCGCCGCGGCGACGTGATTGGCTACGACGATACGTTGCGCACCAACCTCGATCTGTCGGGCGCGCTCGAAGCGGCGCTGGCCGAAGCCTCGCCGGTCGACGAAGGCTACTACTACTCGCTGACCGGTCGGTTCGAGGTCATCACTCAGGTGGTCGATGTGCTGGTCGAAGTCGAGCGGCGCCGCCGCGAGCAGGCCGCAGGGCCGACGCCGCCGTCGGAGGACGAAGCGGGCGACGCGCCAAATTAAGGATGTTCTAAGACGAGCGACCCGGCACCGACTTGCACGTCGATGACCGGACCGCCGCCCTGAAACGCGGCGCGCATCCAGCCCGGACCGCCACTGTGTCGTTCGAGCTGAAAGCTGCTCTTGACCTGTCCACCGGCAACCCGCGCGACCAACGAAAACGGCGTCGGATCAAGCATCAAATGGACGTCGCCGATCTCCGCCGCCAGCTCGTAGCGCGCACCCGGCCTGAGGCGACCGACGAGCAGAATGCCGCCGTCGCCGCTGAACAGCTGCACCAGCTGCGCCTTGACCCGCCGCGCGGTGATTTGCCCCTGCACGACGCTGGCATGCAAGAGCGCGCCCTCGATGGCATCGAGCTCGACCACGCCGCGCAGCCCCTCGGCATCGACGTTGCCGCGAATGCTCGACAGCCGCTGTCCACCGCGCACCGAGGTGCAGCGCACCGGCCCGTCGATGTCACTGGCACGCACCTCGCCACCCACTGATCCGAGCTCGGCACCAGCGCGAAAGCCAGTGGCTTCGAGGTCGCCGGCCCATGTGCTGGCGTGCAGTGCGACCTGCCGCGGAGCGTCGATCGTGAGGTCGATGTTGCCGGCCCAGCTGCCGTGCGTCTCCGACGAGGCCGGGCCGACCATGGGAAGCCGGCGCAGCGCATCGCCGACGCGCACGCCGGTCTTGACGTGAATCTGCCCGTCGCGGACTTCGACGCTGACGCGCAGTCGGTCGAGCGACGCCCCGTCGGGCGCGCGCTTGTTGGCCACGATCCGCACCTGCGGATTGTCCCAGCCGCGAATGATCAGCCGACCGAGCGGCTGATCAATCGACAGCGTCTCGGCACCGGGCGCCGGCACGTACGCGAAGCTGACCTCGGTCT